>JAJFMO010000609.1 GCA_020697475.1 Paenibacillaceae bacterium
CCTACAACGGCCATGACGGCAGCTTAGAACGCAAAACTTACGGATATTGAGAGAATATCTTGCTCTAAGCCGCTGCTGTGTCCGTTAAAACGGAAATATGGTTGAAATAAGCTTCTAAGCGGCTGTGATGTCCGTTAAAGCAGCGACAAAATCCGGCAACAAACAAAAAGCAGGGAAGAACGGCACCGCCGCTCCCCCCTGCTTTTTTTCACAAATTAATCGGTTGTGATACTTCTCAAACGCTCACTCAACCGGCTAATAACGTCCGCATATGCGGGATCGCCGATCAAATTGTTGTGCTCCTTCGAATCATTGACGACGTTGTACAGCTCCCCTGGCACCTCATCATAGACGTTCAGCTTCCACTCATCCGTACGAATCATCTTGTGCGTGCCGATCTGCGAAACGACTTCACTCCGCTTATACTCCGAAGCTTCCCTGCCTTCAAGTAGAGGGCGAAGCGATACCCCGTGTATATCTGCCGGCGCTTCGGTTCCGGCCAAATCGCACAGCGTCGGCGCCAAATCGACGTGCGCCACCAACTCGTCCCGATGGCCCGGCTTGAAGCTCGGATGTGCAATCATCAGCGGGATGCGCACAGAAGGCTCACGCATGACGAACTTCGTGTAGAGGTTGTGATCTCCCATCTGCTCGCCATGGTCGGCCGTGAAAATAATTACCGTATCGTCCGTCAAGTTCAACCTGTCGAGCGTATCCAAAATTTTCCCGACGAACGTGTCCACCATGTCCACCAGCCCATAGTAACCGGCCAGCATTTGGCGCTTTTCCACATCGGTAAGATGGCTCCATTCCTTCTGCTTCTCAAGCACGGAAGGATGAGGCGCCGGGGCGGAAGCCGGAACTTCGTTCGGCAGCGGGAATTGGGATTGATCGAATCGGTCATAGAACGACTTCGGCGGCCAGAACGGCGGATGCGGTTCGTGAAAACCGATCCAGAAGTGAAACTTGTCCCCGTTCGCAGCCGCTTCCTCAAGGAGCTTCACTGCTCGATTCGCCGTGAAATACCCGCTATGGTACTCCATGTCCCTGGGGCTCGGGCCGGCCGTACGCCGCCTTGTTAACCCTTCATTCTCCCAATCCCAAACTTTCTTCAAAGCAGGCGGCATCGAATCCGCAGGTCCGGGACCATCAATCGTCTCGAAGCCATGGCCGCGATCGCTCGTCTTTGGCACGGAGCCCATCTGGGCGCTGCGGTATTGCAGAGCGTTCAGCCGGTCGGCGACCGTCGTCAATTCCGATACCGGCTTCATGCCGTTCTCCAGCACACCGTGAGAAGACGGGTAGCGGCCTGAAATCATGCTGTGCCGGGCCGGGGAACAGACAGGGGCGGAGGTAAAGGCGTTGGCGAATCGGACGCTGCGCGCGGCCAAACGATCCATATTCGGAGTATGGACGAACTTGTTGCCGTTGAAGCCGATCGCATCATTACGCAATTCATCGCAAATAATGACCAGAAAATTCATGAGATAAGTCCCTTTCTATGATTGGATTCGAGAAGCCAGTGTGGCGCTCAATTGTTCAACTATTTGTGAGTAAGCGGGATTGCCCAACAAATTGATGTGTTCCTTCGGATCTTCATTGATACGGTACAATTCCCCGGGTTCGCCGTCGTACACGTTCAGCTTCCATTCCCGGGTACGCACCATCTGATGCTCGTTAATCTGCGAAATGACTTCTTGACGCCATCTTTCCGGCGCCTTCTTGCTCTCCAAGAGCGGCCTCAAGGACATCCCATGGAGATCGGATGGAGCAGCCGTACCCGCATAGTCACAAAGCGTCGGAAATAAATCGACGTGTCCGACCAGTTCGTCGCAGTCACCCGGGGCAAGGCTCGGATGAGCGACCATCAACGGCACACTCACGGACGGCTCGCGCATGACGAACTTCGTGTACATCCCATGATCGCCCAGCTGCTCCCCATGATCCGCAGTGAAAATAATCATCGTGTCATCGGCCAATCATCTGACGCTTCTCCACATCGGTGAGGTGGCTCCATCTCTCCTGTCGATTCGTTATCGACGGATGAGGCGCCGGAGCCTGGGCCGGCACTTCGTCAGGCAACTTGAACTTGGACTGATCGAATTTGGCATAGAACTCTTTCGGCGGATAAAACGGCGGATGAGGTTCGACGAAGCCGATCCAGAAGTGAAACTTCTGCCCGCTCGACGCCGCTTCCTCCAACATCTGCACAGCCTTCTCAGCGACCGGAAATCCTCTATGCTCCTGCATTGTTCTTCGACTCGGTCCTGCTGTATAACGCAGCGTCAATGTCGAATGTTCCCATTCCAGTACCTTCTTCTTGTCTTCGCTCAACGATTCCTCCAGATCCGGGAGAGCAGGAGTTTCAAATCCGCGACCCTCGCGCAGCGGCTTCGGAGCAGCGCCGATCTGTGCGCTGTAATAGCCGCGTTCGTTCAGCAAATCGGCCACCGTCACCAACCCGTCCACCGGCTTCATTCCGTTCGTCAATACACCGTGGGTAGCCACGTATTTGCCCGTCATCAAGCTGTGTCTGGCGGGGGAACATATCGGAGCGGAAGTGAATGCCTTGGAAAATCGCACGCTGCGGGCGGCAAGCCGGTCAATATTGGGTGTGTCCACATAAGGATTTCCGTTGCATTTCAGAGCATCGTAACGCAATTCATCGCATATCAAAACCAGAAAGTTCATCGTCTTCTCCCTTATTTTTCATACTGTCTTCATGCTTTCTTTATGCTTTCTGTATGCTGAATCGTTGCACCGACCTGGCTTTGGCTCGGACAATTTCCGCTTCGCGATTGCGCGGCTCCGCATGGGTGGCGAGCGATTCCAGCAAGGTTGTCGCTGCAGCGGCAATTTCCGAGACGGCACGTTCGAACGCTTCCTCGTTCGCCTTCGACGGCTTGGTAAACCCCGATATCTTTCGTACAAATTGAAGCGAAGCGGCCCGGACATCATCTTCGGTAGCCGCAGGCTCGTAATTAAACAATGGTCGAATATTTCGGCACATATCATTCTCCTTGGAATTTTATTATTTCTCAATTTTACTACACTGCGGACGTATCTACCAGCCAAAAACATGGACAATTTCATCATAA
>JAJFMO010000198.1 GCA_020697475.1 Paenibacillaceae bacterium
TTCCGTTCATTGCCCGGTATCGCAAGGAAATGACCGGCGAGCTCGATGAGAATCAGCTGCGGGATATCGAAGAGCGGCTGCAATACCTCCGCAATCTCGAGGAGCGCAAGCGCGAAGTGATGCGGCTTATTGACGAGCAGGGCAAGCTGACCGGCGAACTGCAGACGGCCATCTCGCAAGCGGCGAAGATGCAGGAGCTCGAAGACCTGTACCGCCCGTATCGGCAGAAGCGAAAAACCCGCGCCAGCGTGGCCAAAGAGCGGGGCCTGGAGCCGCTCGCCGATTGGATCGCCGCGCAGCCCAAGCAAGGGTCGCTTGAGCAAGAAGCGGCCAAATACATAGACTCCGACAAATCCGTGAACACGGCGGAGGAAGCGATTCAAGGGGCGATGGACATTATTGCCGAAAATATCGCCGACGATGCCAAGGTGCGCGCCTGGGTGCGCGACCACACGTTCCAGCATGGACTCGTTGTCACCGAGGCCAAAGACAAACAGCAAGAATCCGTATACGAGATGTATTACGCTTATCAAGAGCCGGTGCGCAAGTTGCCTCCGCACCGGACGCTCGCGATCAACCGCGGAGAGCGCGAAGATGTATTGAAGGTCGGCGTGCAAGTCGAGCCGGACAAAATTCACGTGTACATCGCACGCAAGTACATCCGCGGCGAATCCGTCACGCGTGACGCGATGACGGCGGTCATCGAAGACGCGTACAAGCGGCTGATCGCCCCGTCGATTGAGCGCGAGGTGCGCAACGAGCTGACGGAGAAGGCGGACGAGCAGGCGATCAAGATTTTTGCCGGCAACTTGCGGAACCTGCTGCTGCAAGCGCCGGTTAAAGGCCGCGTCGTGCTCGGAGTCGACCCGGCCTACCGCACCGGCTGCAAGCTGGCGGTCGTCGACGACACCGGCAAAATGCTGGAAATCGCCGTCACCTACCCGACGCCGCCGAACAATAAAGTTGCCGAGGCCAAGGCGATTTTCAAGCGGCTAATCGAGCGCTATCAGGTGACACTGATCGTCATCGGCAACGGTACCGCTTCGCGCGAGACCGAGCAATTCGTGGCTGGGCTGATCCGCGAGCTAGGTCGCCCCAGCCTGCAATATTTGATCGTGAATGAAGCGGGGGCGAGCGTCTATTCGGCGTCCAAGCTGGCGCAGGGCGAGTTTCCCGATCTTGACGTTGCGGAGCGCAGCGCCATCTCGATCGCCCGCCGGATGCAAGATCCGCTCGCAGAGCTCGTGAAGATCGAGCCTAAGGCGATCGGCGTCGGGCAATATCAGCACGACGTCAATCAAAAGCGGCTCGATGAAAGCTTGCAGGTGGTCGTCGAGTCGGCGGTCAACCACGTCGGCGTCGACCTCAACACGGCTTCGCCATCGCTGCTGTCTTACGTCTCCGGAGTCAACGCAACGACCGCCCGCAACATCGTCAAGTTCCGCGAAGACAACGGCAGATTCGTGAGCCGCCAGCAATTGCAGAAAGTTCCGCGACTCGGCGCCAAAACATTCGAGCAGTGCGTCGGCTTCCTGCGCATCAGCGGAGGCACGAATCCACTCGACAATACGCCGATTCACCCGGAATCGTATGGCGGAGTGGACAAGCTTTTTGCCGAGATGAAGCTGGATAAAGATTTGCTGGGCACTCAAGAGTTGCGGGATCGGTTGAAGCAAGCGCAGCCGGAGGAGCTGGCGCCCAAGCTCGGCGTCGGTGTGCCGACTCTGCGTGACATTCTGGAGAGCTTGCAGCGCCCAGGGCGCGACCCTCGCGAAGAACTGGAGCCGCCGATTTTTCGCACGGATGTATTGCAGATTGAGGATTTGCGGGAAGGAATGGAGCTGCAGGGGACGGTTCGCAACGTCATCGACTTCGGCGCCTTCGTCGACATCGGCATTAAGAACGACGGGCTCGTTCACATCTCGCAGATGAGCGACCGTTACGTCAAGCATCCGATGGATGTCGTATCGGTCGGTGATATCGTGAAGGTTTGGGTGCTGGGTGTCGATCTGAAAAAAGGCCGCGTCAGTCTGACCATGCGCGAGCCTTGATGTAGTGAATACGCTGTGTTTCGTTCTAAGGGAAGTTTCGATTTTAAATGGAGAGTTCGGGATGATCGGAGGAGTTGGCGTCGGAGCGCCGACTGTAATAAAAAAACCAGCAATCATTGAGTAAACGTACTTGCCGAATATTTTTCTTATAGAATGCCTGCATCATTTGTTTACATAACCATTGAGGCATGCCACAAAACCCCTTCCTGCGGGAGACATTTTTATATTATATGGCGTTAAATAATGATACGTGCACATGAAGAAGCCACCCCGGAATCCGATGGCGGATTAGATCGAAGGGTGGCTTATTTTTTGTCAAATCTGTTTGTTGGTGGTTGGTGGACGGCGTCAGGCGACGAAATCCGCGATCAAGCTTCCTGCTCTTCCTCGTACTCTTCGTACCACTGCTCAAGCTGCGCTTGCAAGGCGCGAATTTCCGTCAGCAGCGAAACGAGCGGATACGATTTCTCGTTGATGGCGCTGAATGACTGCTCCAGCTGGTTGATATAATCGAGCCCGCCGATTAGTGGGTACGCTTCGTCAATAATATCCAATTCGTCGCATTCAGCGATCATCCGCGGCAATTCCGGCACGTTGCTCGCCGTCAGCTTCTCAATCTCTTTATGCAAGCGACGATTTAAGGCGGTGAGCTGGTACATATGCGTTGCCGGCATCTCGACGAATTCGAGTCCGCGATCTTGGTGTTGCAAAATTCCGTATCTCATGTCTGGCATGTGTAGCGTTACTCCTCTCCCGGGGGCAATTTCTCTTTACTTGACAGTGTAGCGGACGTAGGGTACAAATTCAAGTGTGGGAAAGGGGCTGAAAGACATCGACGACCAACAACTGCAACAATGGGTGGAGCAAATCTCTTTGCGCAGCTTCGGCGTGCCATTTCGTCACAAGGCGACGTTCAACAAGCGACTCAGCTCGACGGGCGGGCGTTATTTTACGAAATCCCACGACATAGAAATCAGCCGCATTCAATTGGACACTCACGGGGCCGAAGAAGTCGAGAAGATCATTAAGCACGAGCTGTGCCATTACCACCTGCATCTCGCCAAGAGAGGCTACAAGCATCGGGACGACGATTTCAAAAAGCTGCTTAAGCAAGTCGGCGGCAGCCGTTATTGTCGGGCGATTCCGCAGACGAAGCGGGTGGAGCCATACCGTTACCGGTTGTTGTGCGTCTCGTGCGGGATGGAATATTTGCGCAAACGAAAGCTTGATCCGAAGCGCTACGCCTGCGGCCGCTGCCGTGGTAAGCTGAAGCTTCTGCCTCTGGCAACTGCAACGGGCCAGGCTGGCCAACAGCCTTGACTCCCTAAAGCTTCCATGCTATATTATTGATTGTCCTTCCCTGATAGCTCAGTTGGTAGAGCACTCGGCTGTTAACCGAGTTGTCACAGGTTCGAGTCCTGTTCGGGGAGCCATTTTTATATTCAGACCCTTCTTAAGTCTCGGCGCCAGTCCATGAACCGCAGGCTGACGGAGGGTTTTCATACAATGGAGAGATACCCAAGAGGCCGAAGGGGGCGCTTTGCTAAAGCGTTAGGGTGTCACAGCCGCGAGGGTTCGAATCCCTCTCTCTCCGCTCTTCATTTCACAACCATTTCTTCCTCCGGTAATACAACCACATCGCCACAGCGATCACAACGAGCAACCCCCACACGTAGGCGTATCCGTATTTCCAGTCCAGCTCCGGAATCACTTTGAAATTCATGCCGTAAAGGCCGACAATGAACGTCAACGGCAAGAAAATCGAACTGATGATCGTCAAAATTTTCATAATTTCGTTCATCCGGTCCGCTTTCATATTCATCTGCATCTCGAGAATGCCGTTGGCTGATTCGTGAAACATCTCCAGAGTGTCGATGACACGGGTAATATGATCGTAAATGTCGATAAAGTATGCGTCCGTCTCCTTGCCGATATAAGGGAAATTGTGATGGGTAATAGCTCCGATGACATTTTTCTCATCAAAATAAATTCTTCTCAAACGATGGAACGACCGCTTCAAGTGGAACACTTCCTGGGCGATGCGGATGTTGGGGTTGCGGTAAATTCCACGTTCCATCCGATCGAGAATCGATTCGACATGGTCGATATTGTCCGCGTATTCGTCCACACAACGGTCCATAATTTCGTACACAATCTCGCCGCTCTGTGCCATCCGTTCGCCAAGTCGCAGGGATTTGCTGTATAATTCGTCGAGGAAAGGCGGAGACTGTTTACAGACCGTAATGACGTAATTGGCGCCGACGACGATGCCGAATTGGCGGACCGATAAATCTTTGTTGCTGGCGAAAAAGGTAATGAGGCTGTTGTTCTTGTAATTGTCCATCTTGGGACGCTGGTTCAGCTTCACGCAATCCTCGATGAGCAGGGGGTGGCAGGCGAACAGGCCGAGCACCCGCTCGACTTCTTCCGCGCCCGCGTTGCGCAGGTGAATCCAGACGACCTCATCTTCACCTGGGAGGCGGATCTCTTCGATTTCCTCGCACTCGCCGGTGGAAAGTTTGTATAACAGCATAGGCGTCTCCTTTTGTTGATGCAGGATCGGTACTAATTAGGCTTGCCGGATGAGGGCCAAATATGTCGGTTTCGTGGCGGAATCAGTTTACCTGATTTGGAACTTGTCTTCAACAACGAGATCAAGTATAATAACATTTGTTGTCTTGGGGAATCGGTTCTGAATCAGTCATTCTCCGCTTCAAGAGCCATTAGCTCAGTCGGTAGAGCACCTGACTTTTAATCAGGGTGTCGAAGGTTCGAGTCCTTCATGGCTCACCAGTTTATATTCGCGGTCGTGGTGGAACGGCAGACACGCTGCTTTGAGGGGGCAGTGGGGGAAACCCCGTGGAGGTTCAAATCCTCTCGGCCGCATAAGAAGAAGCCTTGGAATCCTATTTTGGGTCCAAGGCTTCTTTCGTTTCTCCCCTAATCCGTAATCTTCAATGCGATTTTCCCCTCCGGCTCGGTCGTCAGATTATAGTAGAAAATACCGCTTGTACGGCCTTCCGGTCGGTCGCGAACAGCGATCTGCATGTATCCGTGATTGCGCGGCGAGGCGGGCTTGACCTTCAGCCATATCGCTTGAACTTGGTCGCTGTGGCCGAACTCCACCTTCAACTGCTCCAACATATCCCCCAACGATTCGGCGAAAACTTCTTTCCGATTCTGATCATACAGCCTTACCGTTTGACCCAACGACGCCTGGTCCGCCGCAGGATCGGCAACCAGCAGAAAATCCCCGTGCAAGCAAAATCGCGCTTCCGTCTTGTTCCCTACAATATCAACGCCATATCGATCCTGGATTTGTCTCACGTATTGCGTCTGCCACTCGCTGATGTCCTTCTTCTCATGCCGATCCTCGCTGACTGCTTCGGACAGCATGCCGGTTAACAGAAGCACAACGGGAAAGAGCAGCCATTTTTCTTTCCTCTTGGCAGCCAGAATCACAATGGCCGTCAGAATGCCGACAACGAAGCAAGCCAGTCCCGTTAACAAATACGGGTCGCTCCACACGGCGCTCGTGCTGTTTCCATCCGCCCACTGATCGATAGCGATGACCAAATAGGCGATCCCGGCTAGCAAACATATTAATATCGAAGCAATTTTATCCACAAGAAAGACTCCCCATGATCAGATCACACCCATTGTAACATAAGGCGCTTGAAGTTTTGAACAGTACCTTTTTCTTTACAGCTCCCATTCGGACAAGTAAAATGAAAACACGAAAGGGGACGTTTGTTCGTGAAACGGAACGGGATGGCGAGTGCGCTCGCGCTAATCTTGAACAATGTGGAGGTGTGGCGATGCCGCGTATCATGGTGACCGGTGTCTCGTCAGGCGTGGGGAAGTCGACGTTTGCACGGCAATTAGGGGAAGCGCTTCATTTGCCGGTGACTCATCTGGATTCGTTATATTGGATGCCCGGATGGGTGGAGGCGCCCCGGGAGCAATTCGCTGCGTCCCAGCGGGAAGTTGCGGCACGCGAACAATGGATCATAGAAGGCAACTACAACAGCACGTATACGATCCGTTCCGCTCGCGCCGATACGATCATTTACTTGGAACTGCCGCTGCGCGTCTGCCTGTATCGCGTCCTGCGAAGATGGTGGATCAACCGCGGCCGAACACGGCCCGATCTGGGCGAAGGGTGCGAGGAGAAGATCGATTGGCCATTCCTCAAGTTCATTTTGACAACCTATTATTCACGTAAAAAAGGAATGGAGCGGCGTTTCAGCGAATGTATGGCCGCCAATCCAGAGTTGACGATTGTGAGATTGAAAAGCAAACGGGAAATTCAAGCTTATTTAGTTTCACACATGAAACAAGGTAATTGAGGGAATTCTACCCGTATTCGTGAAAAGTCAGTTTACGGGAGGTATGTCGTGTCGTGTTGAAAACCCAGGATTTGAAAGACCAGATCGATCAATTGACCGAGCAGAACAAAAATTTATTGAACGAGATTGAATCTATGAAGAAGATGATCCAAGATGCCCAAGGCAAAGGGGATTCACAGCAGGGGAACGGTTCAGGGCAAGGAGGGCGGGGCGGCGACCAAGGCTGGGGCAGCCAAGGGCAACAACAGCAGTCAGGCAACGGCCAAGGGGACATGAATGGTCAGGGCGGCCAAGGAGGGCAAGGGAATCAAGGCGGCCAAGACAGTTCCGGTGGCCAGGGTCAAGGGAATCCGAGCGGCCAAGGGGGACAAGGGGGGCCAAGCG
>JAJFMO010000199.1 GCA_020697475.1 Paenibacillaceae bacterium
CCATATATGACGCAGGTATGGCGTCCTGGAAAGCTTCCTTCACTTTATGATACCAAAGCCCGATCCTGCGCAAGGCTGCCGCATTCTCTTCCGCGATCGTTCCGTCCGCCTTCGGACCCACGTTCAATAAATAATTGCCGCCCATAGCCAAAATCTTGTCAAGACTCTGCATAAGGAACTTATCGGAGTAATAATCCTCGTTCGCACGGTAGCCCCAACTTTCCCGGCCGAGCGATTGACAGGCTTCCGTTGGAGTCGTGAATGCTCCTCCTTCAGGGACCTGCCTCTCAGGTGTGCTGTAATCCCCCTGGTCCGGTCCTCGATTGTTGATGAGCAGCCCCGGCTGTAAAGATCGGGCCAATTCATTCAGCCCCGGATCAAAGTATCCCGCTACGTTAACATCCCAAAACAATTGATAGATCGGGCCGTAACCGGTAAGCAGCTCGCGAATCTGCTTCTCGACGTAGGAATAGTAGCGTTTCAGATCGGGTTCGTCGCCTGGGCGAGGCCCGAACATTTCGTGATGGCGGCCAAGATTCGGATAATGGGGATGATGCCAATCCGGGCAAGAATAGTAAAGACTAAGAGGGAAGTTTCGTCTGTGGCAAGCCTCAGCCAACTGTGCAAGAATATCCTTGCCGTACGGTGTGTTGGTTACTTTGTAGTCGGTTTCGGCTGTATCCCACATACAGAATCCGTCGTGATGCTTGGTTGTAAAGCAAATATACTGCATGCCGGCTTGTTCCGCCAAATCCAGCCACGCCTCCGGATCAAACCGCGTCGGCTGAAAGAGTTGTATCAGCTTCTCGTATTCCTTCCTGCTCATGTCGCCTCTCCACAGAATTTGTTCGTGCCAGGCGGGAATAGCATATAAACCCCAGTGAACGAAAAGCCCGAATCGCAGGTCAAAAAATCGATCCCTTGCATCATTAAACCTCGGTATCATAGTTGGCGTTACCTCCTGTTCATGGATATTCCTGCGCTTCAATAATCCTCCAACATAGTCGCATTGACTCCTGGCATACTGTCAAGCTTCCAAATATCCACCGGTGCATCGTTGGACTGAGATATGCCAGGCGTGCTTCGGCCTTCGGCAACAAGTTTCTTCAGCAGCCCAATCATCGCCCTGACCCTTTCCGGATATTCAGCGTAAACGTTATTCGTTTCCCCAGGATCTTCCTGCAAATTATAAAGTTGCACCAGCGGAAACCCCTCACGAGCCGCCTCGGCGTCACTCTTGCTCCATCCGCCAGATCCCGGACAAAGGACAAGCTTCCAGTGTCGATCGCGAATCGCAAACTTGCCCTGTATCGAATGCTGCACGGCGTGTTCCCGAACGATCTCCGAGGTTTCCTTAAACACCGGCAGCAAGTTAAAGCTATCTTCTCCGGCTTGATCGGGAAGCGGCCGGCCGACAATGGAGGCACAGGTCGCCATCAGGTCCGCCAGACTGACCAATTGATCGCATCGGCTTCCGGCGCGGATCACTTGAGGCCAGCGGACGATGAAGGGAATGCGGTGGCCCCCGTCCCAAGCGTCAGACTTGGCGCCGCGGAAATGGGCGCTCGGATAATGCCCTTGCTCCTCCAACTCGTTTATTCCGATATAATGGGCGCACCCGTTGTCGCTCGTGAAGATGACCAATGTATTGTCCGCTACTCCATGACGTTCCAGCGAATCGAGCAAATTACCGAAAACATCGTCGGTCTCCATGACAAAATCGGCATACAAATTGTTCAATCCGCTCTTGCCGATCCATGGCTTGTTGACAGCGAGTGGCGTGTGCGGCGAAGTCATCGGCATGTAGAGAAAGAACGGCCTGTCTTCGCCCGCCCTTTCCTTGATATACCGATCCGCCTTGGCGGCAAATGTGGGCAGCAGTTGCTCGAAATTCCAGTAAGGCATTGCCGGCCCCATCACGCTGGCCATATTCTTCTCAAGTAACCATGGCTTGAGCCACTCAGACGGGACTCCGACCGTCCGATCGTTCTCGATGAAGCAATACGGCGGCCAATTGGGTACATCAACCCCAAAATAATAGTCGAATCCCGCCGCGATCGGTCCCCCGTGGACAGGCTTCGCGAAGGCCGTTTTCCACAGGTCTCGTTGCCGCTCGGAAGGCTCTTCGCACGGATCTGCCAGATGGGATCCGGCAGGTCCGGCGAAGTTTTTCGGCAAAAAATCCTCCGTCGCTTCGAAATCCCAGCCCATTCCCAGATGCCACTTGCCCAGACATGCCGTATGATACCCGTAGTCCCGCAGCAATTTGGGCACCGTCAGCCGATTTCGATCGATCAGCGGCTTCCCGTATTGACCGACGATCCCTTGCTGCAAGCTCGAACGCCAGTTGTACCTTCCGGTAAGAATCGAATAGCGCGACGGCGAGCATACGGAAGAGGTCGAATGGCAATCGGTGAAGACCATGCCTTCCCTGGCCAAACGATCAAAGTTGGGAGTAGCAATTTTCCCTTGCGGATTCAGGCAAGAGACGTCTCCATACCCCATGTCGTCCACCAGAAAGTAGATGATATTCGGTCGACTTTCCACGATCAAGCCTCCCCCTTCACTTCACAGCCCCGTTGGCCGTGAATATTTCCCGCGTTCTCTTGTGCGAGGAAATGAGATGTTCCTGCATCGCTGTCTCGGCACCCGCAACGTCGCCTTTTTGCAAATGCTCAAGAATCGTATTGTGCTCGAGGCATTCCACTTCAAGAGTGTCTGGTTGAATCTCTTGATAGGAAATCGCGAAGTACCGTTCGATTCGTTCTCTGTGCATCTGAATCAAATCACGAAGAATTTGATTGTCTGAATATCGTAAAATCATCCCGTGAATCCTTTCGTTCATTTCCACTAGAATATCTAATCCCTTCGTCTTCCCCTTGGAAGCTTCTTTTCGCAAGCGATTCATGTCTTTGAGCGCTTTCTCGATCTCCGCAGCCGGAATGGATCGGGTTGCTTTGCGCACCGCTAGCACTTCCAAGGGAATACGGATTTCGAAAATTTCGTCCAATTCTTGCAAACTAATCTCCGTCACGAACATCCCCTTGAAGGGGACCATCCGCACCAATCCCTCCGCCGTCAACCGCGATAACGCTTCCCGGATGGGGATATTGCTTACGTCCAGATCGCGCGCGATTTGATCGATATTGATCTTGTCCCCGGGAGGCAGCGTGTGGCTTAAGATTTGCTCTTTCAACAAATTGTAAATCTCTTGGGTCAAAACATTGCGGTTCAACGATACTTTCAATGCGAACACGACTCCCTCTATTATTTATCCCCCACCAAGTGGGGCCTCGCTTCGAAGCGGATTCAGGCACTTTGCGGGGAGCCCCAAAATCCTATATTAGAAAGTGCTGGCCTTCTTCGTATCCGGACACCATCGGGAAGAGCGCATAAACCGGATCAGAATGTCGACGGCTTCGTCCGTTCGCAGATGGGAAAGCGCCTCGGCCGCATAGGCTCTGACGTATCGGTCTTTGCTACGCAGCGCCTGTTCAAGAGCGGGAACGACCTGTCCGGCGTCTCCTTCCTTGCCGACCCGCAGCAGCGACAACGCTGCCGTATACCCGATCTTATTCAGTATATACTTTTGAGTGGCAACATACATATCGCTCGCTTTCAGCGATTCGGCGGTCTCATCGCGCAGCGATTCCACCAATACTTTCGTCAAGGCGGGAACAGCTTGCCCTCCGGTATTGCCGATCATTCCAAGCGCTTCGACCGCATTCCGGCGAACCCACTCGTCCTGATCCTGCAAGCAATCGATCAGCGGCCCAACCGCTTCTTTCGCGGTATATCCCAGCATGCCAAGCGCGAAAGCCGCCAGCGCCCGCCGCTTTCCATCTTGATGCCGCAACAGTTCCAGCAGCACAGGTATAGCCATTGCGCCGCCCCCCTGCACCCCGTAAGCGGCGCGTCCCGCCGCCAACGTTGTGCCTCCGCGAATACAGTTTGCCAGTTCGGCGACTCCCCCGAAGCCCATGTGGCCCAGAGCGTAGGCCGCATTTAGCGCCGTCGTTTCCTCCGGATCGTTCAGCAACCGCCCCAGCGCGGGGATGCAGGAAGCCGCCGCCTCTCCGAGCAGCCCCAATTCATCCGCCGCCCGTCCGCGGACAGCCGCGTCCTCTGCATTAAGCTCCTGCTGCAGCTGCTTCAGGCGCGCTTCATCCACTGCTGCGCCGCTTTGCGGCATCGTCTGTTCCCCGCGAAGCCAATCCCATACATCCTGCCATAAATTCAAATGAACTGCCGGCGTTCCTTCGGGAATCTTCATCTCGTTGCTTTGATGATTCCAGCTTGGCTGCTCCGGCGCGCGCAATCTTACAAACTGAAACTTCAGCATATATCGATCCAGGTTGGACACATTTAGCGAAGCTCGGTGCCACATATCGAAGTGCACCAGCACCATCGTTCCCGCCTTGCCTGTCGGCAGCAACGTCTCGCCGCGGTCACCTATAAATCGTTCATAGTATTGGGTGCCCGGCATGATCGCGGTCGGCCCCAATTCTTCGGTAACGTCATGTGTGTAATAGAAAATCATCGCCCACCACGGCCGGTGACTGCGCATGGACGACCAGTATCCGTCCTTGTGCCATTTGACACCGCCCGGCGTCTCGCTCTTGGGCCGATTATAGTGGCAATGCCGGTGCGGGTGCATGTAGTAGTCGGGTCCCAGCACACTGGTCAGCGCCCCCCTGACGATCGGCGTATCGAAAAACTGTTGAATATCCGGAACTCGGGGTAAGATGTTGTTCCCGGGATTTCCTTCTTCATGAAACACTTCGTAAATCTCGTTCATCACGCGTTGATGGAGTTGTTGCGGCAACTCGTTGCGCAGCACAACATAGCCTTTGGCAATAAAGTGCATCATTTGCTCATCCGTCAACAACAATTTACTATCCAGCATTCGGTTTCTCTCCTCACCTTATTTTTTATATTTGGCGTCGTACGCTGCCTGGTTGATTTCCAAATATCGTTTCACATTCATACCGTCCAAATTTTTCAAATAGGCGTCCCAATCCTTATCGATCTTCAAATCACCGGTAATGAAACGAGCAATCGATTCGGTGACATAGTCGTTGATCGTTTTTTGCATCGGGGCCATTTCCATCGCCTGATCGTTGCTGAAAAACAAGGGAGGCACGACCGTTTTCTCCGAAGGTTGATGCGGCGCATACAATTCTTTGGACGCTTTGTACAGGATCCACGCCAAATTTGGAGTTTTCGGGTCGGAAGCTTTGCCTAGACGAATATTGTCGCTATAGTGAGCATTCCCCGTCTGGTTCCAGCCATCGTTCTGTAAATTGCCGTACGGCTGCAATTCGACCCATTCCGCCTTTCTCCCGTCCAGGCCGACCAGTCCGGCATCTTCGGGGCCTACTTTTCTCCATTGTTTTCCGGGCTCACCCGTAACGCTTCGCATGCTGACATCTTCATTATATAACCCGTCCGCCCAACGGAAAGCAATTTCTGGATTTTTGCTGCTGCTCGTAATCACAAAATTGGCATTCGTGAAATTGTTTGGATTAATCGCCCCAATCTGTATACCTTTGGGTCCTTTTAACGGCGGTACCGCTACATAATCCAGCCATCTTCCGCTCGCTCCGCCGATTTGTGTGAACGTATTGACTCCAAAGGCGGGAATCACCCCCACAATCGGAGTATTCGGATTTTCCGCAGCCTCCTTTAGTTGTTTATCGTCCTGGGTGAATGTTTGCTTGGAAAGAAGCCCCTCGGAATAAAGCTTATTCATATAGGCCAACCCGTCTTTCCATTCCGGGTGGGTAAACGCAGCCTCCACTTTTCCCTTATTCATCAACAAATGATTCGGGTTTTGATTGAAAATAAAAGAGTTCATCAGGAAAGATTCCGCTGTCGAAGTAATCGACCCCATCATTGGAATTTCGTCCGCCTTGGAATTCCCATTCGGGTCGCGGGTCTTGAACGCCTTCAACACGTTGTAAAGATCGTCGGTCGTTGTCGGCATCTTCAGTCCCAGCTTGTTCAGCCAAGGTTGATAAATCCACATCCTTTGCGGAAAACTGCATTGAAAGCATTGGTTCACATAAGGCAAACCATAAATGTTCCCATCCGGGGCAGTCATCGCATCTTTCAAATCGGGGATTTCTTTCATCAGCCTCTTGGTTTCGGCACCGTATTTATCGATGTATTTATTCAACGGAACGAAGACCCCTTGCGAACCATAAATCATCTGTGTTGTCGGGGTGATGCCGAAGCTGAAGATGACGTCCGGGTAATTATTGCTGGCCAATACAAGATTCAGTTTGTCTTGAGCGTTGGCTGCCGGAATCACCTCCCAATCGATATGAACGTTTGTTTTTTCCTCATACCATTTGGTGAAGGAATTGGTCGCGTAGTCTTCCACATTGGTGACTCCCCTAACCATGACTTTCAATGATACTTTCTCTTTTGGCGGAAATTCTACATCCTTGACGATGACCGAATCATTCACACCGCCTACCCCAGCCTGGTCCACGCACCCGGTTAATGCAATCATGACGGACAACAGAACCGCTGACGCCACAGATAACCAACTTTTTCTCACATACACTGAACTGTTCAAGAAGATAACCCCTCTCCAATCAGATTAAGAAACGATTATCCTTTCAGCGAGCCGATCATGATGCCCTTGACAAAATACTTTTGAACGAACGGATAAATCACCATAACAGGAACCGTGGCAACGACAATCAACGCGTATTTCAATAAATTTTCCAATTGCTGTCTGCGAACCATCTCCTCAATATTGCTGAATAGCGAAG
>JAJFMO010000200.1:0-6772 GCA_020697475.1 Paenibacillaceae bacterium
GATTACGATCAGCAACAAGGCAATTAGCCCCAAACAGCTTGCCGTTATTTTTTTCATGGTTGGCGCACCTCTTCTTTTGACTAAAATGGACGATCTCATTTCCCTAACGATCGGCGTGTTTTCTCCAACAACTCCTGAACCTTGACCGGCTGACCGGTGCGGCTGCTCTCAATGGCCGCAAAAATCAGCGCAACGGATTGCAGATTATCCCACACGTTAGTCGGCATCGGCTCGCCTCCGTCAAGCCAATGGACGAATTGTTCCATCAGCCAGACATGGCCCCACTTGCTCCGATTCGGCGCCGCGACGGGTTCGCCTTGGCCGTGCCGGACGTTCTCCCCTGCACCATAGGCGAACCGTTCGACTTTCTGATGGCTCATAATCAAAGTGGACTTCTCGCATTCGGCGCGAATGTATTCGGAACTCCAACCGTTCAAGCCGGCCGCGTTCGTCTTCGCGCCCTCATAGACTGCGCGTGTTCCGTTGCCCATGTGCATGATCACAAGTCCTTGCGAATCACCGGCAAATTCGCCCCAAGGCGGGTTCCACGTCTGCGCATAAATCGTGTCGCACAATGCACCGCCCATGTCCGCCAGGATGTCGAGATGGTGCACCGCGCCTTCGACCATCAGCGGGTCGGGAATTTCATAGCGGAATTTACCCCAACTGGCAAACCTTCGCTTATCCATCGTGAACCGACAGACAAGATAATCGAGCGCGCCATGGCGACCCGAGCGGATTTCCTCGCGCAGCGTCGTCTTGTCCTTGGCGAACCGATGGCTCATCGTGACACCCATTTTTTTGCCCGCTTGCTTCACTTTATTCGCTACGCGAACCGACCCTTCCAACGTATCGGCTATCGGTTTTTCAGACAAAATGTGCATATCATGCTCGAGTGCCAAATCGACGACCATCTCATGCAAGGCCGGCGGGACGACAATCGTGCAGAAATCCGCCTTGTTCTCCGCAAACGCCTTGCGGATGTCGGTGTAGCATTGGTCTGGCCGCAGCCCCAGGTGCTCCTGGGCATTCTTGTGCATCTCGGGGTTAATATCGACCGCAGCAACTACTTCGATCAACCCGTCCTTGATGTTCGGCGGCAAATGCCTGCTGCACCACATGCCTCCAAAGCCGCCGGTTCCTACTTGAATCATTCGATATGGTCTATTAGTCATGGGTTAATTCCTTTCCTTGGCCGGCTCAGCCGTGCCGTGTGTATGCTCCCACAAATGCCCTCGGCGCTTGCGGCCTTCCATTGTTGTTTCAAAAAACACCGCACTGACCGGCGTATGAACGATCGGGAAATCGTGATGAAACCCTTTTCCCGTGGCCAAGCAATCCCCTGGGCCGATCTCGTAGTGCTTGCCTTCCGAGACGGCAACGCCCCGACCCGCGAAGACGATCCAGTATTCGTCGCAATCGTGATAATGGTTGTCAAAGTTGGTTTCCTTGGGGTAAGCAACCGGATCGCCCCGTTCGATTCGCTGTTCCACTGGCGAGACGCGGAAAATTCCCGAACCGCCGAGTTCCTCGCCCCAACGGCCGCACATCCGCACGACCACGGTATGCGGAGTCAGTCCCTCGACCTTGAACGTCCCGTCCGTCGTCCGCAAGTTGATGTTCGTCTTCTCCAGTGCAAAGATACGCTGGCCCTCGTAGGCGATGAGGCAGCTGCCTGCGGCAACGATCAACTTTTCTTGTGGGCTCATCCGCTCGAATCGATGGCTATCCCCCGGCTGCAGGGTGACAATTTCGAAATAATCCATCTCGCACCACGCCGGCGCAAGACCTTTACCGCTCTGAAATACCGGCATAATTTATCCTCTCCTTACCACTCCAAACCCCGATAAATCTGCTTGAGATATTCGCTGGGAGATACTCCGGTAATTTTCTTGAACACACGGCTGAAATGAAACGGGCTGGAAAATCCGATTTGCTGGCTGATCTCGCTGATGTTGCATGCCGGATTTTTCAGCAGCTCCATCGATTTGTTGATTCTTAATCGGGTAAAATATTCACGGATGCTGATTCCGGTTTTTTCTGTAAACGTACTACTGATGTAGTTGTAATTCATATTTAGCTGACTCGCGAGTTCAGTGGAATTAAATTTTCGCGAAAGATCGGCCTGTTCTAAATAATGGATCACTCGACCTATGAGAATATCCGTCCCGGAATTGGAGTCTTTCATTTTGTTTTGCTGATATAGTTCAATCCACAAATCGGCTGTTTGCAAACTTAATCTCATGGCTCGCATCGGATGGTCGCTTTGGAAAATTTCCAACAGTTTTTTCATTTTCGTTCGGACTGTTTCTGGATTGGTTAATTTCTGTCTCTTGGGGAGGGAAAATTGAGTCCGATAGTCATCCGGTTGAAAAAAACGTTTCAATCGATGATCCGGCTCGTCCCAATGCGGAGATTCTTCTTCGTCTTCATGCGGGGCATGAAAGTGGATCCAATACCACGAAGTGCCGGGCGGAGTTTTGGGATTGCCCCAGTGATGCCGACCCTTGGTCAGGAAAAACGTTTCCCCAGGCTGCAACAAGTATTCTTCGCCTCCCTCTATCACCTGAAACTCACCGGAAAGGATAAACAAAAACACATGGAAATCGAGACACCGATCCGGGTGCATCCATACTTTATCCATTAAGTCATATCCAATCCTCCGCACGTAAGGGAAGCGATCGCAATGTATAACCACTTGTTCGTGTTCACCCAAGGATCTATTCCTCCCATACGATACATTCATTCCTGCGAATAAGATTATTATAGTCAGAAGGCCAAGTGGAAGGAATACACGCAAACATAGAATCCATATATCATCTTCAGGTTTTTCCTCCAAACCTCTAATTAATAAAAAACAAGCCGGGCTCCCGGAAGTGGGAATGCCAGCTTGTTCG
The DNA here is from genome assembly GCA_020697475.1 of Paenibacillaceae bacterium. Lineage (GTDB taxonomy): Bacteria > Bacillota > Bacilli > Paenibacillales > NBRC-103111 > JAJFMO01. Next base: position 2,898 of record JAJFMO010000200.1, read on the forward strand.
CATACCTTTATTTGCTCAAAAAGCGTAAACCGCTTAAAACTTCTTTCTAGCCACAACGATTCTGGAAAAAGGATACGTATAATGCACTTTTCGCACCTCGACTTCGCCGATCGTTTCCTTGCCTTCGAGTATCGCCGTATATTCCTCAATTCTGGCGATATCCGAGATGACCAACGTCCCCTTGGGCTTCAACACCCACCACATCTGTTCCACCGCCTTGCCCCGTTCTTCCTTGCTCTTGATATTGTGGATTACGAAGTTGGAGACGACTGCGTCGAACGATCGATCCTCGTATGGCATGCTTGTCACATCGCCGTCCATCACTTCGATGGGCGGGGCTTGCTCGGCTCGCCGGTTCTTCTCGAGAGCTTCCTTCCCATTGCCGCTCAAATCCTTCGCCGACCACTTGTCGATCGCAATCACCTGGCATCCTCGCTTGGCGGCAGCAATGGCCAACAGCCCTCTCCCTGTGCCGACGTCCAGCACTCGCGACCCTCGCTCTAATCCCGCCAAATCCAGGATGACTTGTCGATGGCGAATCTTAATGATCGTCGAGTAGGCGAACATCCATAGCCCCTGCAGCAGGCTGAACAGTCCGAAGAGCAAACCGAGGATGCTCTGAGGAAGACCAAATATACTGGCTGCACTTACGACTAGGCCGAGACCCAGTGAAAAGAACACCCAGAATGGGGCGTCAATCCCATACCGGAACGTAAATTTGGACATCCTTGCCTCCTCCTCGGACTCCAGCTTTCGATCCTCACCACATCATCCCGTTCACAGCCAACCTTTACAACAGTTCCACATATCCATCCGTACCGTTAATGCGAATTCTCTGGCCGTCTTGGATCAATCCGGTTGCATTCTCTACGCTGACGACGGCAGGCAGCCCGTATTCCCTGGCCACAACGGCGCCATGCGTCATCATCCCTCCGACCTCCGTAACCAGCCCTTTGATCGTGACGAACACCGGAGTCCAACTGGGATCAGTGAATGGGGTCACCAAGATGTCCCCTTCCTCCATATCGGCATCCTCCATCCTGAAAATAACCCGCGCCCGGCCTTCCACAACGCCGGAAGAAACAGGCACCCCAGCCAGAGCGCCTTGGGGCAGGCGGCCCGTGTCGTATTCCCCGGAAATGATCTCGCCCTCGGACGTGAGAACGCGGGGAGGGGTTAGTTTTCTATAAGATGCGTATTCTTCTTTTCTCTTCTCTATGATCCCGTATTCCAGTCCGTTTGTATTCATCGCTTCCCTGAGTTCCTCCAAAGTAAGATAATAAATGTCCTCCTTGTCTCGAATGATTCCTTGTTTCACCGAGAGTTCCGCCTCTTGCATCAGGGCTTGCTTGACAATCCATTCGTACCACACCAGGCTATATTTGTTGAATTCCCGGTAACCGGCATAATGACGCAAAACGCTGATAGCTTTTTTAGCTTTTCTCGCTTTTCTCTTCCCGCCGGGCAATCGCTCAAGCCGCTCCAAAATATCCCGCTCCCGCTGTTTGGCCTCCAGCAAACCTTGCTCAAATTTCGCCATGCGCGCATTGGGCTCGTTAGCCTTCACATTTCCGAGGATCATCGGCACGAGAATCGTCGGTTTTTCGTTCCAGCGCGTCCGGCTGATATCGATTTCTGCCGAACAACGCATGCCGTACTTCTTCAAGTACTCCCTTATGGAACGGCTGACTTCCAGGCCGCCACCGAGTTTGGCCAAATCATCGAAGAAGGTCTCATGGCCAGGGTGTTGAAAATAGTCCATAACCTCCGGATACTTTCGGACAACATCCGCCACATCCAGAAGCTCAAGCCCCATCTCGGAGGTAATGTTATTGGGCGCCGATTGGACCAAAGTGTCCGCCGCATTTTTGTCACCCAACCACTTCCGGATATGTTTATTGAGCCAGGTCGTGGCATACGCCGCTGCAAACACAACCCCATAGCTGCCGAACATCGTTTGCTTGAATGATTCCGTGCTTCTCGTAATAAAATCGAAAATTTCATCCCCGGAAACTTTGGCGGCCTGTTGCTCCATATCCCGCATTTGGGCACGTATACGCTCCATGAAGCTTTCTACCAAAGCGGGGTCGTTTTTCCGGTAAGCCTGAATCGTCTTTATGCCCCAACCGGCCATCAGCTTCATACTGACCATCGATTTCTTGCTCCGATGCAAATGGCGGATGAAGTCTTTGCGTCCCACCACTTTGCGACATGCGTTCTGCATCAGAACGTCCACCGTTTCAAGTCCCTGAATAAAATACTTCCGGGTGAACGGCGAGCGAAGTTCTTTGGACGCATCGATATACAGCCTTCCGCCAGCCTCATAAAGGATCGAATTCGTTAGCTGCTTGAACAAAGTTTGAAAGAAGGAAATGCCCAGAGGGGACATGGCTTCCGTCATCATCTGCCGATGGCCGAAGGAGATGAAAACACGGGTTTTCCCGTCACCTTCGTCGCCCAGATCCGGCACGGGAAACAAGGTGGTGATTGGACGGCTCTGCACGATATAAAGCTCGCCGCCATCCAGACACCATTCGATGTCTTGCGGGCAACCGAAGCGGGCTTCGATTTGCCTTCCCGCTCGTTCGAGGAGTAGAATCTGCTCCTCCGTCAGCACAGGCGCATTCCGCCGTCCCGCTTCAATCTCCTTTGTTACTGTCCCGCCTTGCTCCAGTGCGTAGATGCCCTGATTCTTCGATGAAATCTTCTTCTCGATGATCCTGCCGTCCCGCACTTTATAAATATCCGCATTCACCAAGCCGGATACGAGCGCTTCGCCCAATCCGAAACCGGCGTCGATCGACAGCACCTTGCGGTTGGAAGTAACGGGGTCTGCGGTAAACATGATCCCTGACGCCTGGGGGAAAACCATTCTCTGTACGATGACGGACAGCTCCACCTTGTGGTGGTCAAATCCGTTTTGCATACGATAAGTAACAGCCCGTTCCGAGAAGAGCGATGCCCAACATCTGCCGATATGCTGAATGATCGCTTCCTTCCCGATTACATTCAAATACGTATCCTGCTGACCGGCAAAAGAAGCCGAAGGCAAATCTTCCGCTGTGGCGCTGGAACGAACGGCGTAGGCATGCTTGTCGCCGAATTGCGTGAGGCAGCGGTCGATTTCGGCGACGATTTCCTGATCGATCACTAATCGTTCAATCGCGTTGCGGATCCTCCCGCTCATTTCCCGAATTTTCTCATTTTCGCCAATGGAGAGTTCGGACAATTCAGCGATCTGTTCCTGAATCTCAGGATGTTCCCCTACCATTTCCCGATAAGCCAGAGTGGTAATACAGAAGCCGCCGGGAACTTGGATGCCTTCCATCCTGGCGAGTTCCCCCAAGTTAGCGCCTTTGCCGCCGACCAAAGCGAATTGGGATTGACCGACTTTCCGAAGCTCCAATACATACGGGTTCATGCTCATGCTCATTCTCCTTCCCGATGGGGAATATATTCCTCTTTGTAAAAATGAGTCTTCAGCAGGCTCATACACTCGTAAAAATCGTGGCGGATCACTTCCAGGTCAACATCTTTCCCATTGGACATCTGATGCGCGAACCCATCCGCCATCCAGGTCAGCATCTTCATCACCAAATTCGGATTGATGCCGGCTTTAAATTTGGCGGATTCGATTCCTTCCAGGGCGATTTGATGGCGGTAAGCTTCCCCCCTAGCCAATATTTCTGCAATCTCCGACTTGACCTCATCATCCGTTTCAAAGTACATCCTGGCTAAGAAGGCAGGAATGGCAGGATGTCGCTCCATGACCGAAATCTCGATATTGGCGGACATCAAGATTCGATCAAAGAAGTCGGTCACCGTGCGGTCAAACTTTTCATCCAACTCTTTCATCATGATCCCGCCGCACAAAT
>JAJFMO010000200.1:6778-8295 GCA_020697475.1 Paenibacillaceae bacterium
AAGCCTTTTTGGTGCCAAAATAATGAAATATGGTCGCTTTGGATACTCCAGCCGCCGCCGCGATATCGTTGATCGACGCTTTTCTGTATCCGCAAGCACCGAATACGGTAAGCGCGGCATCAATGATCCTGTTTTGTTTTTCTACAGGCAAATTCGAAAACTTCTCCAGTGGAATCCCTCGCTGTTCTGTGTGCTGATTGCTCTTGACCGATTCGGTCAACAACATTATACGTCTATTGACCGAATCGGTCAATAGACGTAGGCACGAGTAAGAGCCATCCTTTGCAGGACGGCTCTTTGCTTGAGCATGCATTATTTAATTATCGTACCCGATAGATGCTTGATCGAGTCAGGGGCAAGCTCTAAACCTTGGCCAACTTCTTATGGTTCGTTACTTGCGGTGGCTGCTCCAACCAGTTGTTTTTGATCATGGTATCGACACTGTTTTTGGCGTATTTAGCATTTTCCGCTGATAATCGCACGTAGACCGAAGCAATATCCAATCGTAAGCTTGCGGCCGATGCCGTCGCATAGTTTGATATGCTCGATGCAATGATCAATGTGATATGAAACATAATTAATTTATCGGAAAAGGGGGCGACAGTAGAATCGGTTACCTCCATATCCCATGGCATGGATACGGGAAGATCGCTTTCGGTCAGCAAACCTGCAAAAATGTGAGCATGCTTCTTGGCAATTTCTTTCCCTTGACTGCAACAATCGCGAACGCTTTTGGATTCCGCCGCTTGAGCAAACCCGCCTAATAGTGTCACGCCAACCATATTGGATTGAACATTGGCATGAATATGCGCAATTTCAATGACATTCAACGGTCTATGGTCTGAATGAAAAAGACCACTCAAGTAACTTTTATTGCCAATGAAATCAACCGTATCCGAGGTCGAAACATACGGCGGCTTTACAAACAAGCCTTTCGAAAATAAAACATCAGCCGTGTTATTATACAGCTTGATCGTGTCCTGAATGGCTTGATTTAAGAATTTGCGCACTTTTGAATTGGAGGAAATGCTTAAAGCAACACCATATACAGATAAACCGACCTTTGACATGTTCTCGAGATAATATAAGTAAAACGCATCCGAAAATAATCGTGGAGCGGACGTATTGACATCCGCTTTCGTAAATCCTACCGGCATCGGCTGATTATCTTTTTCCAATAATTCTTTGCTACCCCGAAAGCCTTTTTCAGCGATTTTAAGTGCTAATTCCAATACAGATTTCACATCCGGATCTTCTACATGTGTTAAGTAATATTGGATGATACATTCAGATAAGCTATTGTTTAAATAGCTGCTCCAAATCACAGCTAATTCAGAAGAGGTTAGCCTTGAATCTTGTTTTACGTGCATGTTTTTCCTCCAGAAATATGTTGGTTATAATATCCGCTGCTCGAATCCTTGTTATTCATAATAACAAGGATGAGCAATCGCGTTTAACGAAGTTAAACATCGTATAATAGGCTAAATGAAACATAATAAAAAAATCCGAACAAAAAA
>JAJFMO010000201.1 GCA_020697475.1 Paenibacillaceae bacterium
GACAATTACGGAAACTCGGATGAGCACATGTTTCCGTTCCACGGCAACGTGAAGTGGAAGGAGATTATGCCGTTGTTCGCGGAAATCGGCTACGAGGGCGATTTTACGTACGAAACGCACAAGGAATTTTATCTCATGCCCGAGCCGATCAAGGATACGCTGGCAAAGGCCGGTTACGAAATTCAACAATATTGCCTGACTTTGATGTAAAACCCGAAATAGTCAGCTGTGGAGCAAAGAAGGCCGGATTGCGGTATTGCCGCAAGCGGCCTTCTTCGCTTATAATCCAATACATTACATGTTTCTCAGGGAGTGGACGCGCATGGGATATCAACTGATTGCACTCGACATGGACGGAACGTTGATCGGACGCAAAGGGGAAATTTCCGAGGGCAACCGTGAGGCGATTCGCGCCGCGATCGACAAAGGCAAGATCATCGTGCTGGCGACGGGCAGACCGCTGCGCAATGCCCGCCCGTTCGCGGAACAGCTTGGCCTGACGTTCCCGTTGATTATCAACAACGGAAGCGAGGTATGGCGTGATGCCGATACGCTGTATCAAAGACATGTGCTGCCGGTCGACCATGTCGAGCGAATTTTTGCCGCGATTACCCCTTACCTGGGAGAGCGGCTTGATTTCTGGGCGCATACGGTTGAGGAGAGAATCGATCTGGCGAACATTCCGGAAGATAAATCCAAGTTCCAGTGGCTGCAATTTGCTGTGAAAACGCAAGACCAAGATTTACTGAAGTCGCTGCGAGAGGCGTTCGAATCGTGGGGTATTTTCGATGTGAGCAACTCGAGCCCGTTCAACGTGGAATGCAATCCGCTTGGCGTCAACAAGGGAAGCGGGCTACAAGAAGTATGCCGGCTCGTCTCTGTGCCGATTGAGCAGGCAATAGCAGTTGGGGATAGCCTGAACGATATTTCGATGATTCGCGCCGCCGGTCTCGGTGTGGCGATGGGGAATGCGCAGGAGGCGGTCATGAAAGCCGCCGACACCGTGGCTCCAGGCCATCTGGAGGATGGTGTGGCGGACGTCATTCGCAAGTATTTGCTTTAATTGGCGCGGGTGGAATCAGGTCCGGAAGTATCGGGAAGCAGCTTCTGCTATTTCACGGACACATCTCTGATCTGGGCCACGCCAAGAGCAAAGTGTTCCCAGAAAATTTGTTCCACCTCCGCCGCTTTTTTTTCGGGGCATTCCACCAGCACGAACACTTCGGTACTTGCTAAGGCTTTCTTGTCCTGTTTGCCTTGGCGGCGCCGTCGGTGGACCAGCAAATCCATTAAGAAGCCGAACACGAATCCGACAACCGCGCCGATCAGTCCCCAAACGATCGGCCCCCAAGTCATGACGAATCCGTAACAGGAGCTGACCACGGCAAAGGCGGTGCTCCAAGCCATTGCCGCATCGAAGTAGCTGATTCCATCGGAATAACGCATCGTATCCATGATTCGCGGTTTTTCCTTGCGTTTATCCAACGGCACGGCCATGATCTGTTCCCTTGAGATGCCCGATTGCTCCAGCGAGGTCAACGCCAACTCCAAATATTCCGAATGGGTAAACGAAGAAACGACATGCATGGCAAAGCACCTCAGATTCATGAATCGATCGGCAGCTTGATCGAGTATTGTTGGTAATTTTCCTGAATAAACTGTCTTTGCTCCCGAACGAACAACTTATTGCTTTCAACGGTGGAAACGTAGGCGTCATATACCGAGAAAAGGCATATGGACGGAAGAAACATCAGCCACTGCATGTCGAGGACCTGTGTCGCAAGGGCGAATTGTTTCAACATGACATAGTGGCCGGACAAGAGAGCCTTCGATTTGTAAACGCACAAAATCCACATGCCCAGTATGTAAAAAGCGTTCGGGAGAAGATGTAAATAAAGCTGCCCCATCCCGGGCATCAGGAACGACCAGACCGCTGCGAGCCACGGCCTTCTTTTTTCCAAATAATTGATTCCTAACGGGCCGATGACGAAGTTTTGCAAAGGGGCGTTCTCCCGATCGGCTAATACATACGATTTGTTCAGTTCGACCGTCGTCCGGTAACTATCGTATATCGAAAACAAATACACCGGAGCATACAGTACCATCCAACGAGGTTCGAGCACGTCCTTTGCCCGGTCGAACTGCCCGGTGAATGAATAAACCAAAGCCATATTCACCTTGGTTTGCGTGTTGATAAGCACTTCCCAGATGATAAGCGTGAATCCGCGCAAATATCTGCATAACAGGAGATGCCCGAATCCGGGAAACGCAGCCGACCACCAGGCGACTATGTAGGGGTTGCGCAAGTGCAATTGGCTGGTGCCCATAACGTTCAGCGATGCGATTTGCCTGCGCGATTTTCTAGAGTATGCCGATGCCACCGGTTCACCGTCCGAGGTTGTATATTGAAAGTATTTCTGGAAAAATCATGGTAATTTGTATTTTCGCACCGGATGTCAGATTTTATACAACAAGCGGGCTCGTTTTTCTTTTGCCGGAAAATGTCCTATAATCCTTGGGAAGCGACTTTGGATGAGTGGAGACTCGATCTTCATGCATCCATTCGGCAGATAGCAAGGCCGCGAATATGCGCGAAGGGACATAACAGGAATGAGACATAAGGTTAAACTGTTCGCTTTAGGCGGATTGGATGAAATTGGAAAAAATATGTACGGGGTTGAATATCGGGACGAGATCGTTGTCATCGATGCCGGAATCAAGTTTCCGGATGCGGACCTGCCGGGCGTCGATTATATCATCCCGGACATCCGCTATTTGCTCGATCATAAGGAGAAGGTCAAAGGGATTTTTCTCACTCACGGGCATGAAGACCATATCGGCGGGTTGCCGTTTATTTTGCGTCAACTGAACGTTCCGATTTACGGCGCCGCCCTGACGCTTGGTCTCGTGCGATTCAAGCTGGAGGAACATAAACTGTTGCGCAGGGCTGAGCTTCATCTGGCTGACGAGAACTCGGAGTTTGCGTTCAAACATTTGAGCGTCAAATTTTTCCGTACGGCGCATAGCATTCCGGATGCGTTCGGGATCGTCGTAGACACTCCGCAGGGGCAAATCGTGCATACCGGGGACTTCAAGTTCGACTTGACCCCGCTGGGACAACCGGCGAATTTGTTCACGATGGCCGACATCGGCCGACGCGGGGTGCTGGCGATGCTTGCAGACAGCACGAACAGCGAGAAACCGGGCTACACACCGTCGGAGCGCGTGGTCGGCAAGGCGATTCGCGACACGTTCCGTCAATGTCCGGGGCGGATCCTGTTTGCGACGTTCGCCTCTAACGTGCACCGCCTGCAGCAGGTCGTCGAGGCGGCGTACGATTGCGGCCGCAAGATCGCGATTGTCGGGCGAAGCATGGAGAAGGTGTTCCGTATCGGCCAGGAGCTCGGGTACATCCGCATGCCCAAGGGGATGATGGTGGATGTTAAAAAGCTGGACGATCTTGCCGATGAGCAAGTAGTCGTTATTTGCACCGGCAGCCAAGGGGAACCGAACGCTGCGCTGACGCGGATTGCAAGCGGATCGCATACGCATATTCAGATATACCCGGGGGATACGGTGATTTTCTCTTCTTCGCCGATTCCCGGCAACTCCCGCAACGTTCATCGCTCGATTGACCGGCTGCTGCGCGCCGGCGCGGAAGTCATTTACGGCTCGATCATCGATATTCACGCTTCCGGGCACGGCTGCCAAGAAGATCTGAAGCTGATGCTGAATATGATGAAACCGCAATATTTGATGCCGATTCACGGTGAACACCGGATGCTGCTGCAGCATTCGAGGCTTGCGCAGGCGGTCGGCATGGACCGGGAACGCGTATTTGTGATGGATAACGGCGATACGTTGTTAGTCGGCTCGGACGGCGCGACGAAGGGTAAGCGGATTCCCAACGGTCAGTCGTTGGTGAAGGGGAACATGTTGGGAGGGGAAGCGGAGTCTGTTGTGACGGATCGCAAGATGTTGTCGGAGAGCGGCGTCGTCATTGTGATGCTTGCACTGGAACAACCGGGCTGCCGGCTCCTATCCGGTCCTGATCTGATCAGTCGCGGCTTCGTGTACGTGAAGGAAGCGGGCGAGGTGATGGCTGCGGCGACACGGCTCGCCAGGCGGCAATGCGCGCGTCTGAACAAACGAAATATTACGAACGTCGCGGTGTGGAAGGAAGCGATCGGGCAAGCGCTGGCCGCACACTTCGATTCGGTGATGGAGCGTTCGCCGCTGATCTTGCCAATCATTGCCGAGGTGGAGGAAGGGATGGAAGGTACGATAGGTTCGATGGATTCGACGAACATGACAGGCTTGGCGGATGAGGCAACTTCGGGCGGTTCGAGCGGTTCGGGCGAAAAGCGCAGGTCGACCAGGTCGCGCCGACGCAGCAAGTCGAGCAAGACGAGCCAATCGGCGGAGACTGAGGATTCAAGCGAATGGGTAGATCGCGAGGGCAGCGCGGATCGCGTGAATGAGGCAGATGGAGCTGGGGAGGGCAACAAGCCTGCCGAAGAAGCGGTCAGCTCCGTGGCGGAGCTGACGAGCGGCGGACGATAAGCTCCGGCTGCAAGACAACGCTTCGGTATTCCGGAGCGGCCTCGCCGCGGATGCGCTCGATCAACAGCTGCATGCCCATACTGCCGAACGTATAGGCCGGTTGGGCGGCGACGGTGAGAAACGGATTGATCGCCGATTCCAGGCCGAGATCGTCGAAGCAGACGACGGAGACGTCCTCCGGCACGCTGAGGCCCATGTCGCGCAAGCAGCGGATCACCCCGATTGCGAGGAAGTTGTTGGCGGCGAAGACGGCGGTCGGCTTCGCCGGCAGCGCCATCCAGCGGCTGAGCAGCTCGCGCGGCTCGATCGGTTTGTAGCCGGTTTCGGCGCTAAGCTGCGGGTCGGGCGCTAAGCCGCTTTGCTTAAGCGCTTCGACGAAGCCGGCGTACCGATCGCGTGCGGTTGACACTTGGCTCGACCCGTTAATCAGGGCGATCCGACGATGTCCGAGCGAGATCAAGTGCTCGGTTAACAGGCGTGCTCCGGTGCGGCTGTCGCCGAGCACCGTGTCGCACTCCACGCCAGGTACCGTCCGATCGATAATGACGAACGGAACGTTATGCTTGGCGAGTTTCTGTAAGTGGGTGAGCGATCCATCCCCGGCAGGCGCGAACAAGACGCCGTCGACTCGGGTGGACAGCACCATATCCACGTAATCTTTCTCCTTGTCCAAATCTTCGTCGCTGTTGCCGAACATCAGGCGATAGCCGAATTGTTTGGCCGCATCTTCAGCGCCACGAGCGAGTGTCGTGAAGAACGGGTTCGTGATGTCGGTAATCAAGAGCGACAAAATTTTCGTCTCTTGTACAACCAGGCTGCGCGCCATGAAATTCGGGATGTAATGCAGTTCCTCCATTGCATGCCTGACTTTCATTCGCGTCTTGTCGCTGATACGTCCGGTATTGTTGATCACCCGGGAGACAGTCATTGCTGAGACGTTGGCCTTGCGGGCTACATCGTATATTGTGGTCATAGTTTTTCGCCTTTCTATCGGATACGAATAGTGTAACGAACATAAGTGTTGACAGCAAGGTGCGTTCCTGTTAGGGTGAATTTACGCAGGGTGAGTTATCGATAACCCTACCCGAAGACGGGTGGCATGTGGTATCATGTAGCATGTAAGACGTGCCTGATTGGGGGATTTGCTGCGGGCGCAACATTTTTTTACATAACAATGCACTATGGGAGGCATAAAGCGATGAAATTGACCACTTTTCTCAAAAACGACGGCTACGCTTTGGGGGTGAAAACCGAGCGAGGTGTACTGGATGTGGCAGCGGCTTGTGCTGCTGTATCTCAGGATGTGAGCCGTGGGGTTCCACGGACGATTCACGAAGTAATCGAGGGCGGAGCCGAAGCGCAAGAAGCGCTGCTGAAGCTCGTCGGCGCCGTAATGTCCGGCGGTGGGGCGGCGAATGTGCTGCTGAACGAGGCGTCGCTGACTTATGGGCCTGTTGTGCCCCATCCGAACAAGATCATCTGCGTCGGGCTTAACTATCGCAAACATGCTGAGGAGACGAACGCTCCGATTCCGCAATACCCGGTGCTTTTTAACAAATTCAACAATACGCTCACTGGTCATGGACACGATATTCCGTTGCCGCGCGTGTCCAATAAGGTCGATTACGAAGCGGAGCTCGTTATTGTCATCGGCAAGAAAGCCAAGTATGTCTCACAGGATGAGGCATTGAGCTACGTATTCGGGTATACGTTGGTCAACGACTTGTCCGCCCGCGATTTGCAGATGCGTACGCAGCAATGGCTGCTCGGCAAGAGCTTGGACGGCTTCAGCCCGCTCGGGCCGTTCGTGACGACCGCCGACGAGGTGGGTAACCCGAATATGCTCAATATTCGTAGTATCATCAACGGCGAGGTGCGGCAAAATTCCAACACGTCGGATATGATTTTCAAGTGCGACGAGATTGTTTCTTACATATCGCACCATATGACGCTTGAGCCGGGGGACGTTATTCTGACTGGGACGCCGGAAGGGGTCGTGTTGGGGATGCCGGAGAGCAAGCAAGTGTACTTGAAGGACGGCGACGTGATGACGATCGAGGTGGAGAAGCTGGGCTCGTTGACGAACCGTATGGTGAGCGAGGAAGCTTTTGCTCAGAAGTAACGTGAGCTAGTTGAGGTTTTGGTTCAAGTAATTGCGTGATCCTGCGCGGCTTTTAGACGGCCCGTTGAGGC
>JAJFMO010000202.1:0-8296 GCA_020697475.1 Paenibacillaceae bacterium
AGCAAAGACGGCGACGAGCAATACAGAGGTCAGCGGTTAATGGACCGCATCCGCCATTTCGTGGAAGTTGTGGTAGTGAATGGGGCCAACAAAAGAGGGGAAAGCTGAAACTTAACGACATAATATCGTCATTTTTTGAAATATTTTTGTAATAATCATCCTAACCCCCTTGCATATTTATAGACAAAAGGCGAAAATTAAACGTGCTTGGAAATTTTTCATAGCCGACGAACTCATTTGTTATTGCGGGGGATTAACTTATGCTTTACACCTTGATCGGTTCCACTGTATTGTCGCCCTACATTGGAATTGTGATGGCCATTGTTTACTTGGCAGTGAAATATAGAGACGTGGCATGGCAGGAACTGTCGAAGCATACTTTAACGATCGGGCTGCTCATGCTGGCGGTCTGGAGCTCGGTTACTTCAATCATCGACGGTCGGTGGATTTCGCTCTCGGCTTCGGTGATTCTTTGGTTCTACCTTGCTGTCGTCCTGTACTTGCAGTCGGAGCGGTTTTCGCTGGAGCGGTGCGCCAAATTCGCGGATTGGACGATGCTGTGCGGCATCTTGTCTTCGGTGATCGGGTTCTTGCAATTCGAAGGCTGGATTGGACAAGGGAACCACATCATCAATTATTTGATCGGCTTGCAGGCTTTCGTGCCCGACCCGGAAGGGCGGATGACCGCCACATTCGGCAACGCCAACCTGGCCGGAGCATGGTTCTCGTTCCTGATTCTGCTCGCCGTCCACAGTTACCATCAGACAAAACACATTTTGCGGAAAAATGTTTACCTCGTCCTGCTAATCTCGTTCTCGGGCAGCCTGGTGCTGACCGGTTCGCGCGGGGCCATCGTCGGGTTGCTGTCGGGGCTGTTCATCTTCTGTTTCTTCAGCTTCCGGCACTTGCGGGCGGGGCTTGTCACGTTGTTCGCGAGCTTGGGCTTCTTGTTCCTGATGCATCCGGAGCTGCTGCCGCGTGAAGGCATCTTAAGGGAATCGATGATGGACCGTTGGACGATCTGGAAAATTTGTTTCCAGCTGTTCCTCCATCACCCGCTCGACGGGGTCGGCTTGGCCAATACGTATTTCGTCGATGCGGTGGAGACGAGCTATTACCGCATCGCCCATGCTCATAATACGGTGCTGGCGATGTTCGTCGAGTTAGGCGTTGTTGGCGGTGCGATCTTTCTGTGGATGCATTGGTCTGTGGCTCGGAATGTTTTCGGGCTGTACCGGGCGAATCATCGCTCCATCCCGTTGATATTCGGCACGTTCACGTTCTTCTTCGTCCACGGGTTGGTCGATTATACGCTTCTCGCACCGCAGGTCGGCATTGTCTACATCGCTCTGACCGGGCTTGTGATGCGATTGTGGAAGGAACACCAGCTCGAGCAAGCGCGGATCGAGGAGATGCGCCGCGAGTGGCTGCAGGAGCGGGCTCGCCGCGCCGCCAAGGCTGTGGGGATCTAGGGGTAAGCTTGGTGAATTAATCCGCTCACACGGGTGAAGAACAAAAAAACCGTCAGAGCCCTCTGGCATCTGGCGGTTTTTCCTATTTCGTCAACTTACATCGCAACGATGGTGGCGATGATCGCGACAACGCACATGCAAATGAAAAATACGGCGAATCCCATGGACACGTCCATGAAATCGTTGCGCGGCTCCTCGTTCACGTGCATCTCGGGATGATTGGAATCGCTCATACGGACCCCTGTAAAGGCGGATAAAGTGACAATTGTGGGGCGATCTTGTCCGGACGGCTCGGTTTGATTTTTATCCGTGATTTCTATAGAATTACAAGCAAGTTTAGTAACGGACTAGCATGCAGGGGGAGTCAACGAATCATGAGCTTTTCCATGGAGAAGATCGTCGCATTGGCCAAGCACCGCGGGTTTATTTTCCCGGGATCGGAAATTTATGGAGGACTCGCGAATACGTGGGACTACGGGCCGCTCGGCGTCGAATTGAAGAACAATATTAAGCGAGCTTGGTGGAAGAAATTCATTCAGCAGAGTCCGTACAACGTCGGGTTGGACGCGGCGATTCTGATGAATCGGGAGACGTGGGTCGCTTCCGGACACGTCGGCAACTTCAACGATCCGATGATCGATTGCAAGAAGTGCAAAGCGCGCCACCGCGCCGACAAGCTGATCGAGCAGGCGCTAGCGGACAAGGGAGTCGAGATGGTCGTTGACGGGCTGCCGTTCGCCGAGATGGCCAAGCTGATCGAAGAGCACAACATTCCTTGTCCTGACTGCGGAGCGCATGACTTCACCGACATCCGCCAGTTCAACATGATGTTCAAGACGTTCCAAGGCGTCACCGAGTCGAGTATCAACGAAATTTATTTGCGTCCGGAGACGGCTCAAGGCATTTTTGTCAATTTTAAAAATGTTCAGCGCACGATGAGAAAGAAATTGCCGTTCGGCATCGGGCAGATCGGCAAGAGCTTCCGCAACGAAATCACGCCGGGCAATTTCACGTTCCGCACCCGCGAGTTCGAGCAGATGGAGCTGGAGTTTTTCTGCAAGCCGGGCGAAGATTTGGAGTGGTTCGCTTACTGGCGTAAGTTCTGCCACGAGTGGCTGCTGGCGCTGGGCATGCCGGACGATAAGCTGCGTTTGCGCGATCATTCGCAGAACGAGCTGTCGCATTACAGCAACGCGACGACCGACATCGAGTTTCAGTTCCCGTTCGGCTGGGGCGAGCTGTGGGGCATCGCCGACCGTACCGACTACGACTTGAAACAACATATGCAACACTCCGGCGAAGACTTCAACTACATCGACCAGGATAACAAGGAGCGGTACATCCCGTATTGCATCGAGCCTTCACTCGGGGCGGACCGCGTCACGCTGGCGTTCTTCATCAGTGCTTATGAGGAGCAGAAGCTTGAAGGCGACGACGAGCGGACGGTGCTGCACTTGCACCCGGCGCTGGCGCCGATCAAGGCGGCGGTGTTCCCGCTGTCGAAGAAGCTCGCAGATGGCGCACAGCGCATTTTTGGCGACTTGTCGGCGCACTTCATGGTTGATTATGACGACTCAGGCTCGATCGGCAAGCGGTACCGCCGGCACGACGAGATCGGCACGCCGTTCTGTATTACATACGACTTCGAATCGGAGCAAGACGGCCAGGTGACCGTGCGCGATCGCGACACAATGGAGCAAGTGCGCATGCCGATCGCCGGTTTACGCGACTACATTGACGGCAAGCTGCAGTTTTGAAGCGTTCGTTAAACTAGTTCCACCTGCAGGTGGAACCTAGCGGAGCTATGAGGAAAAGCCTGCAATTGTGCAGGCTTTTCCTCAACTTTTCGGACAAATTCGGGAAATGCCTGCAAAAATGCAGTTTTTGCGAGCAATTCGCGGGCAATTGGCGGCAATTCAGCCAAAATTACTGCATAATTGCAGGCTTTCTCCTACAAGCGGCTCCAAACGCAAGAAATTGATGCAGAAATGCAGCTTTTTGTGTTTACGTGATGGGAATGCCTGTTGCGATCTCATTGGAAATGCATTTTTTGAACTGTATCAAGGGGGCGCCGTTCGATTGTGTGGGTTTACTTATTGCCTACAACCTGGCTATCTGCCGGCGGTTGAAAATGTGAAGCTTTGTGGTATACTTTACATGTTGACAACAAATAATTGAAAGATTCGCGATAAAGGAGGTTAGCAGCATGGCAATTGTGGCTGTGAACGACGCATCGTTCAAAGGCGAAGTTGAGTCCGGCGGCCTGGTGCTCGTTGATTTCTGGGCTCCGTGGTGTGGACCGTGCAGAATGATTGCTCCGGTACTTGAGGAGCTGGATAAAGAAGTGGGCGACCTGAAGATCGCCAAGGTCAATGTCGACGACAACCCGGAATCGGCGGGGCGCTTCGAAGTCATGAGTATTCCTACACTGATTATGTTCAAGAACGGCCAACCGGTGGATAAGGTCATCGGCTTGCAATCCAAGGAAGCGTTGCGCAACGTGGTCGCGAAGCATCAATAAGGTGCGGCGAAGGTACAGCAGCAGGCGCGAGGACAATGGACTTGCCAGTGAGAAAAGCTCTTTTTCCATGTATAATGGGAAGAAGAGCTTTTTTTTGCGAGTTTCGGGGTCCCCGCAAAGTACTTGAATCGGCTTCGAAGCAAGGCATCACTTTGTGGGGTTAGTTAATTCAAGGGGGAAACAGGGCCATGGCAAGCGAGCACGAAGGCGGGCAAGCGCACGGTAACGACCGCGCTGCGAGCGCCGAGCGGATTCGGGAGAAGCTGGCGCTGCTGCCGGACAAACCGGGCTGCTATTTGATGAAAAATCATGAAGGAACCATTATCTACGTCGGCAAAGCGAAGGTGCTGAAAAATCGCGTCCGCTCTTACTTCAGCGGCAGCCATGACGGCAAGACGCAGAAGCTGGTCGGCGAGATCCGCGACTTCGAGTACATCGTCACCGCGAGCAACGTTGAGGCGCTGATCCTCGAATGCAACCTGATCAAGCAGCATCACCCCCGCTATAATATTTTATTGCGCGACGACAAATCGTTTCCTTATATTAAAATTTCCGGCGACCGCCACCCGCGGCTCGAGGTGACGCGCAAGGTGCGCAAGGATAGAGGCAAATACTTCGGGCCTTATCCGAACGCATACGCAGCCCAGCAGACGAAGAAGCTGCTTGATCGCCTCTACCCGCTGCGCAAGTGCCAGACCATCCCCGATAAAGTGTGCTTGTACTACCATCTCGGCCAATGTCTTGCCCCATGCGTCAACGATGTGCCCGACAGCGAGAACGAGCGAATGGTTTCGGAGATCAGCCGGTTTCTAAACGGCGGCCATGAGCAGATCAAGCAGGATTTGACGGAGCGCATGCTCGCTTCAGCTGAGGAACTGAACTTCGAGCGGGCGAAAGAGCTGCGGGACCAAATCGTTCATATTGATGCGGTGATGCAGAAGCAGACGATCAACACGGCGGATGCCACCGACCGCGACGTATTTGGCTTCGCAGCCGACAAGGGCTGGATGAGCGTGCAAATTCTTTACCTGAGGCAGGGGAAAATGATCGAACGGCACACGTCCATGTACCCGTTCTATGGAGAAGCGTACGACGATTTTCTCACGTTCGTCGGCCAATATTACAGCGACAATCCGGCGCTGCCTAAGGAAGTGCTGCTGCCCGGCCCGCCGGTCGATGCGGATCACGTGAGCCACGATGCGGAAGCAGGCGAGACGCTGGAGAAGTGGCTGAAGGTGAAAGTGCACGTGCCGCAGCGCGGGTCGAAGAAGCAGATGATCGAGATGGCGTGCAAAAATGCGGGGATCGCGCTGGAGGAGAAGTTCAAGCTGATCGAACGCAATCAGGATCGCACAATCGGTGCGGTGGCAGGGCTGGGTCAATGGCTTGGAACGGACACGATTCGCCGCATCGAAGCGTTCGACAACTCGAACATTCAAGGAACGAATCCGGTATCGGCGATGGTCGTCTTCGTCGACGGCAAGCCGGATCGCAAAGAATATCGCAAGTACAAAATTCGCACCGTGCAAGGCCCGGACGATTACGAGACGATGCGCGAAGTCATTCGTCGGAGGTACGAGCGGGTGCTGAAGGAAAATTTGCCGCTGCCCGATCTGGTGATCGTCGACGGGGGCAAAGGGCAAATTTCTGCAGCGGTCGACGTGTTGGAGAATGAGCTGGGGCTTGATCTGCCGGTCGGCGGGTTGGTGAAAGACACAAAGCACAAGACGGCGCAGCTCGTAATGGGCGAGTCGGCTGCAGTGATTCCGCTGCCGCGGGACAGCCAGGAGTTCTACTTGCTGCAGCGCATCCAGGACGAGGTGCACCGCTTCGCGATCACGTTCCACCGCGAATCGCGGGCGAAGTCTATGGTGGCGTCGAAGCTTGACGCCATTCCCGGTATCGGGGAGACGCGGCGCAAGAAGCTGCTGAAGCATTTCGGCTCGCTGAAGAAGATTAAGGAGGCGGCGGTGGAGGACTTCCGCGCCGTCGGGATCGGCTCGCGGCTCGCGGCCGATATCCTTAAGGCGCTTCGGGAAGATGCGGGGGAAGAGGTGGCCGTTGCCGGCGAAGCTGGCGACGGGAATGAAGCCGGTAAATAACCCAGGCGACGACGAACGGGGAGACAATGTAGATAAACCCGAGGAACAAACCTGGCCAAGTGCTGATCGACCACATTGACAAGCCCATCAGCACACTGTCCATGCTGGCGTGAGCGAACAACGCGGTCAGGAAGCCGTATTTGAGGAAAGCGTAGCCGAAGACGAGCCCGAGCAAGGTCACCTCAATCAACCGGGTGTACACGGGGTATATCGCGTACTCGGTATGTCCGAGCGCCCACAGTATGCTGGGCAGCAAAACGGCGAGGAAGCGGAAGCGGACGAGCTTGAGGAAGAGGGCGATGCCGAACAGGCGATATGCGCCTTCCTCGGAGATCGCCGCCGCCCACGCCATTGTTGGGAATATGTAGGGATTGTACATATTATATGGGGAATCGGCGGCATCGTTGACCGCCCAGACGTGGAACTTGGTCTCGGCGATGAAGAAGATCAGCTGTTGCAAGCCGACAAGAAACAGGCAAAGCAAATAGCCTCGCCCCATGGCGTGCCAGACACTGCGGCCGAAATCCGCATCGCGCCAACGAGGCCAAGCCGGGAGGCCCCGACTGCGCCACATCCGCTCGCCGCTCAGCAAATTGAAGTAGAGCAGCACCGCGAGCGAGACAGTGACGATCTGAATAAATACGATGTACGCCGTGAAACTGATATTGCCCGCGTCGTCGGCCTGACCGGCGCGGACGGCCGGATAAGCGTTCATATTGTTGATCGTATAGACGACGAGAAACACCAAGGCGATTAAGGCTCCTTGGGCGAAGCGGATTTGCCGAGCCCGGATGATGACGAGAACGATTGCCAACAGTCCGAGCAGCACCGTGCCGTACAGATTGATCGAAGTTAATAGGGAAGCCGTCTTATTCTGCTTTTTGAACCAGGATGTGAAGCTGTTCGGCACGCTGAAAGCCGTATGGAATCCGACGACTTCTCCATCGGCTACATCAACGAAAAACTGCAGCCGTGATTCGCCGACCGCCGGTTTGACGTCGCTGAATACGACCCGGCCGGCCAGACGGTTGTCCGGCGAATCAAGCTGGAACTGCCTCAGATCGTAGCCGTGCTTCTGCAAATACAGTGCCGCCACGTCCGACATGCCGGCATGAGCCCGGCTTGGCGCGCCAAGTCGGCTCCAGCCGGTCACGTCGCCATTTTTCATATTCAAATCGATGGTGTAATGCGTTCTTGTGGACGGATCGCGGACATCGACCTTGAAGTAGTCAATCGGGTAACGATCGCCGAATTGGGATTCGTAATCGTCATCCAGCCGCCGCTGCTGAAGGTAGCCGCTAAAGCTCTTGTGCGTCTCGAAAGTGACGAACGTTTGCGGGGAGGAGAGCGGCGCTTGAGTCTGCTCCTGCACATACTTCACCGCAGCCTCGGCCATCTCCGCCTTGGACAGCAGGGGGGTGTCGGCTTCGGCTGCCGACGCTTCCGGATCGCCCGGCTCGCTGCCGGTTGCAATCATATTGATCGCCAAATAAAGAACGATCCCGACGAATGCCAGGATACATAAAGGTTTGTTTAGGTTCATGCTTCCATTAAACCATAGCGGGGCGCGTGAATCCATAATAATTTGATTGTGCTTGGGCGCAAAGAGATTTATAATGATATTCGTCATTTGCATCCAAACTGAATAACCGGCCGAATTTCTTAATGAAAACGGGGGAACCATTAAATAGGACCGGGATCACTTCCGATCCTATGGGGTGAATTTTGCCTGGAGAAGGCAAATAGGGCTAGTCACGCGTGCCCGAATCCGTCAGCTAACCTCGCAGGCCTGCCGCATGATTTTTTTCGATACGGCATTGGGGATCCAGTGTCTTTTTTGTTGCAAATTGTTGCAAATCGATGAAAAAGTTATTCGCAGGATGGAGAATTTCTATGAGACAACCACAAAAACTGTTCCAACTGACCCCGCCGCGAATTCTCGTATCCGGATTGGGGTTGATCATCCTGATCGGCGCGTTCCTGTTGACGCTGCCTATCTCCTCGACCGGATCCCCCGTCGCCTGGATCGACGCCTTGTTCACGGCTACGACTTCGACGTGTGTAACCGGCCTTGTCGTCGTCGATACGGGCACCCAGTACACAATGTTCGGGCAATTGGTCATAATGGCGATGATTCAGGTCGGCGGCCTTGGGTTCATGACGATGGCGACGCTGATCGCCTTGGTTTTTCGCAAGCGGAT
>JAJFMO010000202.1:8321-10871 GCA_020697475.1 Paenibacillaceae bacterium
TCAGTCCAGCATGGAAGGGATCGTCAAGCTGATTCGCAAAGTCATCATCTACTCCTTGGTGATCGAGTTGACCGGCGCGGCATTGTTCGCGATTCGCTGGTCGTTCGATATGCCGGTCGGCAAAGCGGTATACTTTGGCATATTTCATGCGATCTCGCTGTTCAACAACGCCGGCATCGATTTGTTCGGCGATTTTATAAGTTTTGCATCTTACGTAGGCGATCCACTGGTCAATATCGTATCGATCGCGCTGATTATCCTCGGCGGCCTCGGCTTTATCGTGCTGGCGGATATGGTGGAATGGCGCCACCGTCGGCGTCTGGCTTTGCATACGAAAGTCGTGCTGACGATGTCGGGCTTCCTCGTGTTCTCCGGCGCGCTCGTCTTCTTTATTTTGGAATTCACCAACGTCAACTCGCTGGGGCCGCTGGACGGCCTTGGCAAAGTGTTGGCTTCGTTCTTCCAGTCCGTCACTTCCCGAACCGCTGGAGCGGCGACGCTGGATATCGGCAGTTTGCGGCAGTCGACGCAATTTTTCATGATTATTTTGATGTTTATCGGAGCGTCGCCCGGATCGACCGGGGGCGGCATCAAGACGACGACGTTCGCGATTCTGATCAGCGCGGTCTTGACCATGATTCGTGGCAAGCAAGATATTGTGCTGTTCCGGTTCCGGCTTGCGCAGGATCGGGTGTTCAAGGCGATCACGATCACCTTGTTATCGCTATTTCTGGTCATTTTTGTGTCCATGGTGCTGTCGACGACGGAACCGCATCCTTTCCTGATGATTCTGTATGAAGTGACCTCGGCGTTCAGCACAACCGGACTGTCGATGGGATTGACAACGCAACTGACTCCTTTCGGCAAAATCATGATCATCATTATGATGTTTATCGGCCGCTCCGGACCGTTGACGCTCGCCTACGCGCTGGGTCCCCGGACGGAGAAAGAGCTTTATCGGCATCCGGAAGGCAAAATCATGATCGGTTAAATCGGAGGGACAGAGACAACATGAAACCTAATCAATTCGCCGTAATCGGCTTGGGCCGGTTCGGATCGAGCCTTGCGAATGAACTGATTGCGCTGGGCTATGAAGTGCTCGGCATCGATCGCGACCAAGAGGCTGTCGACGAGCTGCAGGATACGCTGACGCACGCGGTGGCGGCGGACGCAACGGACGAGACGGTGCTGCGCTCCTTGGGCATCCGCAACCTCGATTGTGTAGTCGTGGCGATCGGTGACGACATCCAGGCGAGCATTATGACAGCGATCTTGTTGAAGGACATGGGTGTGAAAATGGTCGTGGCCAAGGCGTTATCGGCAATGCACGGGAAAGTATTGAACAAGATCGGCGTCGACCGGGTTATTTACCCGGAGCGGGACATGGGGGTACGGGTTGCCCACCAGTTGGTATCGCCCAACCTCCTGGACTATATCGAATTGTCTCAGCAGTACACGATCGCCGAGCTGTCGGTACCCAAGAAGCTTTCCGGCCAATCGCTCAGACAGTTGAACACACGGGCGAAATACGGTTGCAGCATTGTGGCGATCAACAAGCGTGCGGGAATGATCATCGCTCCTACAGCCGACGATTCAGTGGAAGAAAGCGACATCATGGTCGTGATCGGGACGAACCAGCAAGTCGACGACTTTGAGACGGCGCTGCACCGCTGAATTTTCGGCTCATTTCGGCTAAAAATTTGGCTATTGATAACGGATACGGCATGCATTATGATGTGCTTAAGCGCTGCCGGGACGGCACTGTTCAGAGGCGTCGCGGATCGTTCCCGGATGGGGCAAACGCTGGAGGTGACGAGACAGCTCTACCCGCAGTCAAAATGATAGTCAAGGCAGTTTGTAAACGGTAACAGTCAAGCTAAAACGCCCGACACGATGAAGGGGAGGCTAATTTCTTTATGCTGAGAAAAAGTTTACTGACTATGATAGCGTTATCAATTGTATTGTTTGCTGCCGGATGCGGCAGCGGGGGGACGTCTTCGACGGGGACGGGGTCAGATTCGGGCGGCGCCGACCAGAAGGCGACTGTCAAGGAAAACACGGAACCGGTCACCTTAACGCTGTTCATGAACAATTTGATCTCCGACGCGGACCTGCAGCGTGAACTTTTCGATCCGTTGAAGAAGAAATACCCGTATATTACGGTCAAACCCACGATGAATGGCGGGGAGAACACGATCGAAAATTGGGTCACGGCGGGCAATCCTCCCGATTTGTTCAACTATTACGTTGGAAACTTGGGGGTTCTCATCCAGTTGGGCCTGGTTGAAGATATCACCCCGATGGCCAAGCAGAACAACATCGATCTGTCGCGTTTTCAACCCGTCATGCTGGATTCGGTGAGGGCGGCGTCGGATAAAGGCGAACTGTATGGGCTCCCCCGTTATTCAAATACTGTTGCGTTGTATTATAACAAGGATATTTTTGACAAGTTCGGTGTTGCTTATCCGAAAGACGGCCTGACCTGGGACCAGGCGATTGACGTTGCCAAGAAAGTTTCCCGCGAAGACGGCGGGGTGAAATACCGCGGAT
>JAJFMO010000203.1 GCA_020697475.1 Paenibacillaceae bacterium
AATATGGACGGTGTATCCGGCGATTGGTGTCCGCTGGGCTCCGGGAAGCATACATTATTCGCCGTGGAACCGGCAGCGAGAGGGCACGGAGATCACAGCCAAAAAATCAGGCTGTTCAATAAAGACCGGTGCACAGCGGGAATCGGGCAAAAGCTGGAAGTGAAGGGAGATGTCTATTACCGTGTGAGAATCATTGCGAGAGCCACGCGAGAGATTGCCAAGCTGCACTTCAAGCTTGTGGACCGGGGAAGCGCGGAGCTGCTCGGCTCGGCGGAGTTCGACATCCGCAGCCATCGGTGGAAGGAGTTCGGCGGATGCATCCGGGCTTCGCGTTGTTGTATCGAGGCGGAGCTTCAAGTATGGGCCGTCCCGTTGCCGGCTTCCGACTGGGAGGATTCGGTCTCGACGGGCCTCGTCTGGTTCGATCATATTTCCCTGCTTCCCGATCAAGAGAACGGGCTTCTGAAACAGGAAGTGTTCGAGATGGCGCAGCAGTTAAACTGCGGGATGATGCGGCTGGGCGGCAATATTATCAGCTTATATCACTGGGAAGATTTCATCGGCCCGACGGAGCTCAGGCCGAATGTGGTGAATGAGGCGTGGGAGCATGCCGGCCATATCCATAAATATTTCGGCACTGACGAGTTTATCGAGCTGTGCCGGCAGCTGCAGGTTGAGCCCCAGATTTGTGTCAACATGGGGACGGGGACGGCGGAAGAGGCGGCGAGATGGGTCGAGTACTGCAACGGCGATGCCGGCAGCGAGATGGGGGCCCTGCGTGCAGCAGGCGGTCATCCGGAACCATACGGGGTTAAATATTGGGAAGTCGGCAACGAAATGTATGGGCCGTGGCAGGCTGGAGTTTGCACCCCTGAGCAGTATGCTGCATCTTTCCTGGAATTCGCCAACGCCATGAAAACGAAGGATGCGTCCATCAAGCTGCTGGGGTGCGGGTGTTCAAGAGATTCGCTGTCGCCGGGATGGAACAAGAAGGTGCTGGAGCTTGCCGGGGAAGCGATGGACTTTCTCACTCTCCACCTTTATCAAGGCCAAAATTTCTTCGCCTTGGATGCGCAGACGCCGGGGCCGAAACGATTCAAAGCGATGGTTGCTTTCCCCGAAATCGCAAAATCGTTGTTTGGGGAAATAGCAGAACAGCTTCAAAATTCGGACAAGTTGAACCATATAAAACTCGCTGTAACCGAGTGGAACACCATGTATTTCCCGAATCCCGATCTTCCGAATGCGCATACGCTGGAAGCTGCGGTCGCCAATGCATGCTTGTTGAACGAAATGATGCGACAAAGCGAGCTCGTTCAAATCGCCAATTTCTCCGATTTGGTTAACGGTTGGGTAGGCGGCTGCATCCGGGTGGGCGATTCTTACGAGCGAATGAAAAGACCGGGCTGGAGCGGTCAAGGCGACGTCGTCTTCGGAACAGCAACGTATCACTTGCTGCAAATGTATGCGAATCGCAAGCCTCACCGCGTCGTCGAGACGACGGTTCTCTGCGACACTTTTGATGCCGGCGACTCCAAACTCCCGCTGCGGCTGAACAAGTTAAAGAAGCTGGACGTTGTAGGCTGTATTTCCGAAGCAGGCGATACGCTGATATTATTTATCGTCAACCGTTCGCTGGATTCCATCCCGCTAACCTGCGATTTATCGAATTGGCAGCCGGCCAACGAGGCGGTTGTGCGAGTGCTGACAGGGACCGATTGCGAGGCGTATAACACGATTTTCGAACCGAACGTCCTTCGGGAAGCTGTCCACAACGTGGTCCTCACTTCATCTCAATGGAGCACGGCGCTCAAACCGCATTCCGTGTATGTGCTGGAGGCTCGGGTTGGCGTTGATTCCGCCGTTTCCAAACAAATCGGATAACATTTCAAGTTTTTGTGTAACGAATTAGGCTCCGGCAAGCTTCATACTGGAGTCAGTTAGGGAAAGGAGGAACTGAATTGGGTCTTCATGTGCGAATCGGGGATGTAGCTGGACAGGCGAGTCCATGGCGCATCGACAAACGAATATTCGGGAAATTTTTCGAAATGAACGGGAGAGATACTTACCCGGGCATCGTGGAAGACTGCATAGCCAACGGTTCGTTCGAGCAGTGGCACTCCAAAAGAAAGAAAGACGGAACCAATCTGCCGTGGACGATGCGGACGGAAATTATGTACAGGGATACCCCTATGACTCCTGGCCTTGCCTACCCCTGGGAACCGGTGAATTATTCGGACGGAGTGTTCGAGCAACCGGACGGGGGGATTCATGGCAAACAGCAATGGCGAAGATTCCAAAGAATTCATTTGACGGAAGGCTCCGAAAAGCGGGGCATTTCCCAGCGGATTACTTTGGTGGACGAACGGACACTGGAATACCGTCTACGGTTTTACGCGCGTTCGTCATGTCCGAATCCCCGATTGTACGCCGGACTGGAAGATAAGGCCGGAATGAGTTTAAGTACTGGCGTCGTTGAGTTGGACAGCGAGCGGGGCGAGTGGAAGCGATACGAGATCGGGCTCACTCTGGCCCAGGCAAGCCAATATCGCTACGCCGAGTCCCCCTTCGGGGAATACCGCTTGAGCTTGATCGCGGAAGCCGAAGGCGCTGGAGAAGTTGATCTGGACTGGGTGATGTTGTCTTCGGGAGATGCTGTCGAGGGATTGTTCAACAAGACGACGATCGAGCTGCTCCAACAGTACCATGTTACTTCCATCCGTTGGGGAGGCAACTATGCGAACGAATACAACTGGAAGGATGGCATCGGGCCGTGGGAGCAGCGTCCGGTTCGGGACAATCTGAACTGGGGCGGTCTGGAGCCGAACTATTTCGGTACGAACGAATTTTTGCAGTTTTGCCGGTTGGTCGGGGCGGAGCCGCTCTTGAATGTCGGATTCAGCTACGATCTGCCTCCCGAGTTGGCGGCGGAATGGGTGGAATACGTCAACGGGGATACGAGTACGCCTATGGGCAAACTCCGCGCCGAGCATGGTTATCCATAGCCGTGGGGGGTCAAGCTGTGGCAAATCGGCAACGAGACCTATGGGGATTATCAATTCGGCTACACGAAAACGATAGATTTCGCCCAGCGGATTCAAACCTATTACGAATTGATGAAAAAAGCGGATCCAACCTTGACGATCTTCGTTGCCGGGGCGGACCCGATGTATGTCGACTTTTCGGAAATTCCCGGGCAACCGCCCATATGGAATCGCCGATTGTTCGAGCATGCGGGACCGTCCTATATCGACGGCCTCGACATTCACCAATACACGAGGGGTATCCGCGATTTCGGCTTGCGTCGAGAATGGCTGGAGAAAAATCAAGCGGACCCGATTTTCTATAATCAAGTTCTGGCCGCTTATCCGACACAGTACGAAGTTCTCATTCGCGAGTTGAAGGAGTTGGCCAAGGGATACGGATTTCAACCGCTCATACTCGAAATCGGCGAATGGAATCTCGAGCCGGAAACGGAAGCGGGTTGGCCCAATGCGGAATACGAGACGATGGCGCATGCCTGTTACGTGGCCTCCATGTTCAACGCCTTCATCCGGCAAGGCGATTCCGTCAAATTCGCTTATCAGAGGGACAATACATTGTACTATCGGGCATACCCGGTCGATATGCGGCCCGTGAACCCCGGCAACGACACGTCCCGACTGTATGCCGAGCTTTTCATGCGAACGGATACGGGTTGGCGGTGCCTGGAACTGGGGAAGGAAGCTTCCGGCTTCGACATGCCTCAAACTTGGGTTCGAATCCGCCCCATGGAGAAGATTCCCTATATCGACGCTACAGCCATTCTTTCCGACAGTGGAGATGAGATCGTGCTGTTTGCGGCAAATCGGGACCTTAAGGCTGCTCACACTTTAAAAGTTGAAGGACAGTGGGAGGCGGAAGCTGTCCAAATGAGTGCGAAGCTGCAGTTTAGCGATTCGCCTTTCATGCGCCAGGAAAACTGGTATGAGGCGAACGGGTATCGGATCTCCGACCTGGAATTGACGAGTGGTCCGGACGGCTGCACAGAACTCGCCATGCCCGCCGGCTCCGTTGCTCGATTAACGATTAAACTTTTTAATAAAGGGGAATGAACGTGAAAAAGCACTTGTTGTTGTTATCTCTTGTCTTTGCGATGGGCAGCCTTGCGGCATGCACGTCGAATGGAAGCAAGGATGCGGAATCCGGAACAACACCGCCGGCCTCATCGGCTGAGTCGAATGCGAATGCGGACGATCTTTCGAAAACGATGAACATCTCGTTAATGGTTCCGCAATATGCGGAAATTGGGCCTTCGAGCGATTCGGAGCTCGTGAAGAGATTGAATGAGAAGCTGAATATCAAGCTGGACATCCAGTGGGTACCCGGTGCGAATTATAACGACAAGGTCAGCGTGTTGGCCGCTTCGAACAGCCTTCCCGACGTATACAGGGTGGCCACCCAGGATTACATGCAGTGGCGGGATCGCGGGGTGTTCCTGGACGTTAAGCCTTCGCTTGCCAAATACCCGAATTTGACCAAGCAGCTTCCGGAGCAAGCATGGAATGAGCTGAATGACAAAGACCATTACTACGGGATTCCTTATTACAGCATTCCTCACCTGTTCTCCTTGTCGATTCGACAGGATTGGCTGGATCATCTGCATTTGAAAACGCCGAACACGGTTGACGAATTTTATAATGTTGCCAAAGCGTTCGTTACGCAAGATCCGGATGGAGACGGCAAAGCGGACACAACCGGGTTCTCGATCATCGTGAATTCGAATGGCACTTTCGGAAACGCCGAATATTTGGAGGGCGCCTTCGGGCTGGGCAACGAATGGGCGTTGAAGGACGGCAAGCTGGTGGCGATGCAAGCACAGAAGGACGAACTGAAGGCGTTCATCGGCTTCTTGCGCAATGCTTATGCCGAGGGCGTGCTGGACAAAAACTTCCTGGTGATGAAACCGGCGGATGCCAGAACGAAGCTGTGGAACGGGCAAGTGGGCATTCAGCGCGTCAACCCGAACGAAGCGTTGCGATTGGATGAGCCCAACATTCAGAAAAATTTCCCGCAGGCCAAGCTTGTTCAACTCGCTCCTCCGGCCGGGCCGACTGGTATCAGGGCGTTGCAGACGGACGGCATGGGTCAAACCAAGGTTGTCATTAACGCCAAGACCGACCCGGCGAAACAGCAGCGAATCTTGAAACTGCTCGACTACATGCTTTCCGATGAAGGTTACGATCTCATCAAAGAGGGTGTGGAGGGGGTCGACTATAAGAAAAACGCGGACGGAACTTTTGAGAAACTCGATACGAAAATTTCGGGCAGTCTGTTGTCCATCAACTTTTTCCGGCGTGCCGACAAGGCAATTCAGCTTCATAAATACAACGATCAAAGTTATGTGAAAGAGGTCACGCAATGGCTGGACAACAACGACAAGTACGATTGGCCGAATTACGGATTAGGCTTGGCTGTGGAGACGGAAGCGTACAAGAAAGTCAATTTTGCAACGCTGAATACGAAGTGGATGTCTTCCATGGTTAAGGTGATTACCGGAGCCGCTCCGATGGAAGAGGTCGACAACGCCGTGAACGAATGGCTCAAGAATGGCGGAGAGCAATTGACCCAGGAAGTGAATGCGATTTATAGCCAACGCAATAAGTAATAGCCAAGTGAAGAGCGAAGAAGGCAGGTGCGTCCTATGGGATGTGCCTGCCTTTTTGAACCTTTATAGATTTTATAAGATCCGGGGCCCCCGCAAAGTACCTGATGCAACTTCGAAGCAAGGCCCCACTTTGTGGGGTTATTTGGCAAAACCGCCGCCACCTCTCATAAGATAGAGGATATACTCCGACATATCTTATATTGGAGGGATTTGCATGAAGAAACTTCTCATATTTGTGCTTCTGCTCGCATCGCTTGCATACATCGGCAAAGCCGCCGCGTTTCGCTACATTGCCCCGACCGACACGCACGATTTATCGTATAGCGAAATATCCATAGCTCCCAAAATCGTCGACATGGTCAAAAACCGGCAATTCGCCGCCACTTTGACAGAAGCCGATGTGAACAGCTTGCTCAAGCAAGCGCTCGCGAGACACCCGCAGTTGAACGACGAGGTCACTGTGACCGGGGCGGACTTTCATCTTGACGGCAGCCGGCTGACGGCCGACCTTAACCTACTTTACCACGGCAACATCCCGATCGGGGCGACCTGTTACTTTCAGCTGTCCGCGGCCGGCTCCGTGTTAACAGCAACTTACGACGGCGCGACGGTGAAGGCGATTGCCATTCCCCCGGCGTGGGTTACCGTCCCCCCGCTTGAAATTGATCTGAACGAATATATGCCGTCCCTTGTCGGAATCGACCGAATCGACTTTGCCGGAACAGGGGTAACCTTACACTTCGCGCTGCGATAACAACCATCAGGAAGCCGTCAGCCATCGGTGAGCTTGCAGCCATTCCCTGCCGATAAGGAATCGGGTATGATGAAAGTAATAGGTTTGTTTATTTGAACAAAGGAGGCCGCTGGACGTGACCGAACCCTATGCCAGCTTGTACATCATTCGCGGAGAACCTTATCGTCTCGGTTCGTGCGTCCATCTGACCGCCGAAGACATCGTGATCGGGCGGGCCAGTCCGGACAACAAACCGGACATCGCCTTCGCCAACGCGTTTATTTCGCGCCGTCATGTGCGGATTTCGCGCGTGAATGGACGGGCGTACCTGGAAGATCTGGACAGTACCCACGGCACCGAAATCAACG
>JAJFMO010000204.1 GCA_020697475.1 Paenibacillaceae bacterium
CGAGAACCATTCCTTCAGCTTCCCTGCCAGACTCATCGTGATGACCATCGCCCCCATGAACAGCGGGTTCAAAATTCCGTTGACCCGGCCGACGAAGTCCGCTTCGGTATTTTTGAGAATCAGCGTGTTGATGCCAATATGGATGCACGGCATAACGATGCCGCAAATAAACTCTGCGATCAGCGTCAACCACAACAGCTGGGACAGCCCGAGGATAAGAAAGCCGGCAGCGCTGACGGTCATCCCGAACACCAGCAGCTTCTGCGGCGCCACTTGTTTGGCCAGCCCCATTGTCAGCCCGCCGCCAGCGATCATCGCCGCGCCGTTGACAGCCATCAGCCATTGCAGCATTTCTTTCGGCAGCCCCAGCCGTTCGGTGACGAGGAAGATCATCAGCGGCTGTGTCAAGCCAAGTGCTAGACCGGCCGCCGCGAAGCACCCGCCAAGCGCGGACAGAGAGCGATTGGCGAGCACGTAGCGGAATCCCGCGCGCATCTCCCCCCATAAGCTCGACGTATGGTCGCGCGGAGCCGGTTCGCCGTCGGGAGGCAGCATGAGCAAGACCGCAGCGGACAGCAAGAACGCAACCCCCATCACCGCAATAGCCGTATCGATACCGTATTGCTGATAAACCAACGTGCCGATGATCGGCCCAAGTATCATGAACAAGGCGAAAATCGTTTGATACATCGACATTCCCATCTGGATCATCGCTTCCGGAACGTGCAGCTTAAACAGCTTCATCCCCGACGGCTGCGAGAATTGCGACAGAATCGACGAGACCAATGTAGCGAAGAAAATCGCCTTCCAGCTGCCGAGAATCAGAGTAAGCAGCACGGCGAACACGGAGACGGCACTTAGCAGATCGCACCACACCATCGTCCGCTTCGGCCGCCAACGATCCGCGAACGTCCCCCCGATGAAGGAGAACAGGAAGATCGGCGCGAATTCCGCGACCGAAATCAGCGATACCGCCACGGCGTTCTCGCCCGTCTTCTCCATGACATACAACAAAATAGAATAATTGCGCACCCAAATCCCGATTTGCAGAAAAAGGACAGATAACATAATGGTTCGAATAACGCGGTTGCCGAACAGCGACTTCAACGTGACTTTCGTTGCGTCGTTCGACGCAGCATGGCCGGACATGATAATAGCTCCCCTTAGTATAATTTACCGAACATTTGTTTTGATCAGAACAAATGTTACCAGAATTCGCCGACACAATCAAGGGTGAAAAATCGTTATAACCGATTTGTCAGCAAGCAGTTAAAGTTTACCTTAAATCTTCCAATTAGGGGGTCTAAAGACCTATAAATAGATTGAAATACCTCCTGATAACCCGTAAAATAAAACTGTTCATAGATTCAGGCGACATTATTCGACGAACGGAGGACAAAGAATGGCATCGGAAAATTCAAAGTTGCCGTACGAGAAGCCGCAATTGACCAAGCATGCCCAACTCAGGGAAGTGACCCTGGACAGCAGCGGCGGGAATAACGGCAAGGGCAACGATAACGGTAAAGGCAGTGCGGATGTCTTTCAATAAGAAGATTGGCGGAAATAGCGTTATTCGGATAACGCTATTTTTTGTGTTTTATAGCATTGCGGAATGGAGAGTGAATGATATGTTGCTCGTAAAGCCGAGCCCAGGGAAGGGCCGAGGCGTATTTGCCGGAAGGGATTTCCTCGCTGGAGAGACGTTCGAGTTTTCGCCTGTCATCGTCATCCCCGAGAACGAACTGGTCGGGATTCGCCGAACGGTCCTATCCAACTATTTTTTCAAGTGGGGTAAAGACGGGGCGGTCGCCTTGGGAGTCGGTTCGCTGTTTAATCATTCCTACGAGCCGAATGCAACGTTTACGATTCTGATCGACCGCCAGGAAATCGAGTTCAAGGCGATCAAAGAAATCGCTGCCGGCGAGGAAATTACGATCAATTATAACGGCGATCCGCACGACCGGTCGCGCCTATGGTTCAAGGTAGACGAGACGTGAACTCCCGGATCAGCTTGTGCCAGTTGTCGCGATCGCGCCCCATGATCAGCTTGATCGAGGGCAACGAACGGGCCATGCGCGCGGAGAAGTCGAAATGCGCCTTGCCGGTGGCTGGATCGAAGCAGACCATCGTCAGCGGGAGCAGGCTCATCAGCGTCTGACCCGGAGGGAACGGCTCCACGCGGCTCTCTTCCTCAGGAGACCAGAACGGGAAGACAAGGCCCCGCAGCCGGCTTCTGTCGATAATTCGGTCGGGATAAAGCCGGCGCACATCGGCATAATGCTTGCCATTCGGCAAGGTCGGCCACTGTTCCGGCTGCCCGAGTGCCGAGATGTGCTCCACGTTTGAAGCGAAAAACCGCGCCGGTTCATAGAAACCGATCGCCTCCATCCCGCCGTCGGCGGTCTCCTCCACGAAACAACGATCATCCGATAAGAAATGAAAACCTCGATCCAACAAATCGACCGCCAGCGACGTTTTCCCTTGTCCCGATTTGCCCAGAATCAGCAACCCGCATCCGTCATCGCTGACCGCCGCACCGTGGTGCGCATAAACGCCGTTCTGTCGCAACAACTCAGCGAACGGATGCATGAAATCGCCCAGATGCTCCGGGGAATTCAACAAGTCGCGGTAGTAAGCGAAAGCGACGATTTTATTGGCCGCGCGATTCACGAAGGCGGTTCCCGACCACAGCTCGACGATCCACAGGTTACCGTCATTGTAATAACGGGTCAGATGGCTCTCGTGTGTAAGCTCGGCTGTTTTGGGGAGGCGAAACGGCAGGCGCTCGTTGCTTTCATAGGCATACAAATAAACCCGGATCGCGGGAGCTTCAGCAGGCGGTGGGGTTTCAAATCCGCTCATCCACCCTCCAACGGCTTCAAGCAGCTGCGGATGGTCGGCGATAACGGTTTTCGACAGGTGCCCTACATATCGGCTGTAACGGCCGTTGTAATAATGATTCAGAAATCGCTTACCGGGGACGATGATTCGCTTCAGGCACTGCATTTTGACCCGAAGTCTCGGGGTTGTCAGAAATTGCAGGATGTAGCGGTCTTGATCCTGTTGCTGCTTCAGGCTGGAATGAAACACGCGCGATTCCATGGCTCCCGGACGAATAGCGGCGAGTTCGTTCATCACGGCGGCGGGGATGTCCAGCTTCGTCAACTCTCCCGCTCGTGAGAAAGCATACGACACGGGCAGGACGAGTTTATGGGTGCGAACGAGCCGGATGAACGCGTCCCAATCGAGCCGATCGCCATCTTGGCGAACGACAGCCACCATATCGAAAGCCGATGACGTCCACTCCTCATAGTGATGCTGAAACCGATGCAGGCACAGATGGAGCAACAGCATTTCAGGCTTCAGCACGAGGGAACGGAAATCGGAAGAGTCAACGAGTTCGGCATTTTCCCAGATTGTTTTATGCGGTATGGCTCCAAGATAGGGACAAGGCCCGAGGGAAAAATGAACATCGATCGGTATGATCGGATGCTGCTGATTTAAGTACGTTATTTTGTTGGAAAGGTTCAGATGTGTCCACAAGTCCATACCCGAAGCGCAATCGTCGTACCCCAGGCTGCGAATGATCCGGTCCGCTTGCGCATAATGCCGCCGATCGATCAAGACATCGATGTCCTCCACCGGCCGGACTCCGAACGGGTAATGCGTATGGATGAGATGGCAGCCTTTCAAAGTGATCGCCGGAATCTCCTGCAAGCGAAGCGCGTCAAGCAACTCGCCCAACCGGTTGCGGATAAACAGGTTGCGCACGCCAATCTCCCGCATCGTCTCACGCGGTTCGTCACCGCGGTCGCCATCCCCGCGAATGTAATGCCACAGCGGCTCATGTCTCGGTTGATCCATCGATTACTCTCCTGAAGTGTAAATCACCTTGTAATTGGAAACGAATTGTTCGGTATCCTGAAACACTTGTCCGTTCAGCGTCAGCCAGCAATGACCCGCCAGCTTGCCGCCCCGCTTGTCGACCCCGAGATGGATCGCGACCCCCGTCACCCCGGTTTGAAGGAGATAATAGTAAAAAAGCAAACTCTTTTTCAAGCAATTGTTGCGAATGACAAAAAATTTGCAGCGCGCGATGCGGTCGAGCAGTGCGATCTCCGTATGGACATCAGCCACTGGAGCTTCAGTTGACCTGCGAGCTTCAATCGCGGCGAGCAAGCGCGGAAGCTTGACCCAAGGCAGCAGGCAAGCCAAGCCGATGGCTAGCGCCATGTAACACGCAGTGAAGGCAGCAAGGCGCAACCGTCTCACTTCAACGTCACGAGCCCTTCCTCGGCAACATCGCGAACGAAAGCGATCACGTCTTGCTCGATCTGCTCTGCGTCGGCATCGTAATCGGCATGAATCTCCGCCGCAATAGGCATAGGCCAACGTATGCACCAACCCGGCGGCCACCATTCCGGCGACCCCGGCCGACAGCGCCCAGCGGACGCGGTCGCGCAGCCAGCGATGGATGAAGTACAGCGTCGGAAAGACGAAGACAAAGGCGAATTCCTGCGCGTTCGTCGCGGCTTGACGTTCGACGTCCGACCAACCGATGATCCCGCTGAGAAAGCAGAATACGGCGGCGGCCACCGTTCCCGCCGTGCGGCTGCCGGCCCATCGGGAAACGGCGAAGTACATGCCGGCCATCGTCAACATACTGTCCAGCGGCCCGGTATATTTCAGAATATAGAGCGGGTCAAGGAACGAAAATTTGACGAGATAGCCCATAAAGATATGGAAGCCTTGCGGATAAATTCCGTCATGGAACAATATCCGTTGGTTGACGTACTTGATCCATGCCAGCGTAACATAGGAGTCCGACATGGCCGGCGCCGCGTGGGTCAGCGCATCGGCAAACCGGATATACGCCGCTGCGGCGAAGACGAACAGGACGATCGCCGCTTCCACCATCGTGGGGAGATGGCGGAGCCTACTCCTCCAGGCAACCGTGGCTTCCGATATCCGCTCCATGACCGATGCCTTGATTTCCGGCCACGGGTTGTACTTACGCTCGAGATAGTCGTATACCTTCGGAATATAACTGCGGACTTGCTGTTCGTCATTTGCCTCCTCTTGCTTCATGCTCCGTTTGTTCCGCCGGTTCCGCCAAGCCCCTTGGGCCAGCGCAATCAGAATGAAAGCGGGAATAATCGCCAACAATTCGAACAATTTGATCGCCACCAGCGCGTATCCGAGCCCGATCAACAGAAGCGTCATCATCTGAAACCGCCCGACGATCCGCTCCGCCAGGTCTCCGCGCGCCTGATGGAAAATCAACCGCGGTACGAAAACCAGCAAGAACAAGAAAGCCGAGCCATATCGGATCAAGTGAACAAATCCATGCGTCCATTCCGCATACATGCCCTCACCGCCTAAGAAGCCGCGTATAAATAGTAATCCAGATGCTTGAGCACACGGATGACCTGTTTGGTTGTCAAAACCAAAAGCACGATCGATCCGGCCAACAGTCCCAGCACGGCGCAATAGTAGTCGATCCACCGGCTTAACAGGAACCCGGCGATCACGTTGACGAGCAGCGAAATCCAGATCGCGCGAATGGCGAAATCCGGCTGAGACAGCGAAAACAAAATAACCGCGTTCATCAAGGCTACCGCCACGAAGACATAAGCGACCAACGCAATATAGAACACTGTTTCTGTCACGCTGCTCTCGAACAAGCTTTTGGAGCTCAGCGTCGGAAATGCGTCGAACAACCATCTCAAAAAGACGCAAAGAATTCCTGCGCTGACCAGGGCGGTCAGAAAGCTTTGTCCAAGTCGCCGTGCGTACACGGATAAATAATGGCGGTTCATCGATTTAGTTTCATCGCCCCAAAACGCCTTCTGACTAATCTCAATATCCATCATCAGCTTGGTGAGCACCACTTCACTGATGCCCATCGGCAAGATCAGTACCAAGAGGGCGAAGTCCAGCCCCAGCTCATACTCGCCGCGAAACCAGATCAAGTAAGGCATGAAGTCGCTGTTGCGCGACCAGGCGATGATGCGATCGACGAATAAGAATGCGAAATATAAGGTGCCGTAAGTAAAATAAGGCAAAATCGAAAACAAGGTCACCGACAGCTTCGGAAGTTGGGGCGACAACCCTTTCTCTTCCTTGAGCTCGGCCTTCTTGAACAAATACATAACGAGCAGCATACTGGCGATCGACACGAGCGACAAGCTGATCAGCTGCGAGACGATAATATTGATGTTTAATAGCGAGAAGAGAATGAAGACGATAATAATGCCAAGAATGATCAGACCGGTAAACAACAATTCTTTGCGTAAAATGTACATCACCGTCACCGATAGCCAGATACTGTTAAGGAAGAAGAAATACAGCAGGATGACGGCGATCATGGTGTACGGAAACATGTGAATGACGATATTCACCAGGAAGATTGCGGCACAGATGACGAGACAACACAGAAATCCGAGTCCGATAAAATGAAACGTCACCCGTTTGGCCATATTGTAATACCCTTGGATGATGTAAAAGAACCCCCGGCGGGCGATCGCCTGCGTGAAGCCGCCTACCGTGACGAAGCTAAGAATCGTGCCGATGGCGATGCTCGTGGCGAGTTCCACCGAAAGGTTCTCGTACGACCATAAGGAGTACTTCAGTGTCAACATGCTGGCTACGGAAATCGCCATCGGAATCGCGAAGATGACGCCGCGCAGGAATTGTCGAATCAGCAAGCTGATCGTTTGCGCCAAGGTGAGCCGCTCCACTCGAGGATCGCGGCGATTTCGTAGCGGTCTTCCGGGCGCTGATGTTTCTTTAACACGTCTTCGAGCACTGTATCCAGCGTTGATTCGCCTCTGGCGTTCGCCGGCAATCCGATGGCCATGCTCATGGTTCATCCACCTCGATTCCGAGAATCGTCATGTGGATGATGAGCTCGGCCAGCAGCCCTTCACGGTCCGCTTCGTCGATGACAGCTCGGGTAATGGGCGTGTTCTTCGCGGCGATCAACCGGCCATGGCGGGTAAGCAAATCTTTGCCGGTCATTTTGCCCAAAATGTATTTGTACCGCAGTTGCGCGACTTCTTCCGTGATCCCCCTGCTGCTTATGGCTGGCGATTGGGGCGCCGGCGGTGCGGCGGAAACGGTTGGCGCAGTTGGTGCGGTTATTGCAGTTAGCGCGGTTAGCGGTTGCTGCGCCGGTTCCTCCGTCTTCAACTTGTCTTTGGCCGGCTCTTTGAGCGGTGTCCGCGAGATCGGCTGTCGCTGCGGCGACCGATCGGGCGCGGAACGGCGCATGGCCGGCTCAGGGAGATGGTAGTCGAAGTAAGCGGGAACCGTCTCGCTCATGCTGGAGGCGGATGCGAGCGAAGCCGCGCCCAAGATCGGTTCGGAAGCGATCGGTTCCGAGGCTTCCAAGCCGGCCGATGGCGCGGCCAGGTAACGTTGGATTTCTCCCCAGTACCCGGCGCTCTGCTCCATCAGCTCTTGCGATGGTTGCGAGGGTTGTGGTTCGGTTGCCTCGGTAGGCGTCGGAGATTTGCGCCGGAATTGCACGACGTTGCCCGTTCTTCTCGCATCGGCTGCAGGTTGGACGGGAGGCGCATCGGGAGACGGCGATTCTTCAGCCAGCGGCGCCTCTTCTACAAGCGACTGCACCTCGATAGGTGATTGTTCCTCCACAGGCGACAGTGCCCCAACGAGCGGCTTCTCCTCGACGGATACAAGCGCAATTGTTGCGGCTTCCGTCAAGGAAGCGGCAACTTCCAACTCGGATTCGCTGACTTTTACTGCGACCGTTTTCTGCAGCGCCGCAACCTTTTGCCGCAACCCCTCCAGCTCTTGATCGCTGTACTTATGCAAGCTGCGAATATATTGATTGACCGCGCCTTTTCGGTAACCCCACAGCGACGCGCGGGGGCGCATGACCAACCGGGTCCGTTCCGTCTCGTCCGTCGCTGTCATGTTTCCAGCCGATTGCCCGCCGGATCCCAGCTCGCCAACAAGAGCTTCCAACTCCCGCTTACTTTGCTCATGCTTGGATGCGAGGGTGGAAACGATCGTTTCCACCGATTTTTTGGAGTAACCGAATAATCCGCTCTTGAACTTTCTCATCGTCATTGCGCCCCCTTTCACCGTGAATTAATGAGATGATGTGTTATAGACCCTAACAATTGCTGCCACAGTTGTTATTTCCGCCAAATAGATCCATTTTCGATTCTAACGATTACTACTGTTGTTATTTGTTCTATCTGGGCTCTTTTTTCTTCTAAATCTATAAAATAACGCCGTTCACAATCGTTAGAACATAAGGAAGGGAAAAATGCCCTAAATAGCGTCCACTGCAATCGTTAGAATTGGCGTCTATCGAAAAACCCTTAACGCGCGCTTGGCCGTCAGGCAGCTAAGCTGTATGTTCCAGCTGCGCCAGCGCTTTGTGCTTCTCCATCTCCAGGAACGCCTTGTCGAACATCCCCATCTGGTTGTATGCTTCGGCCGCCTCCAGCACGAGCACCGACACCGCCAGCGACTCGGGCGCAGCCATCATCGCCAGCTTGAAATGCCGCACCGCGTCCATATACATGCCGTTGGCGGTGAATGCGTAGGCCCGCTCAGCCAGCAAGCGTTGCTTAGCGAGACGCGCCGCCAGCGATACGACCTTCTCCGAAGCGGCGAACGGTACGCCGGATGCCAATCGGCTGTAAGAGTTCATGTGCTGCTCGAGTACCTTGTCGAGCGTGAATTCCCGCAAAGCCCGCTCCCTGGCCTCCTGCGACAGCGTGTATCGAAGCTCGGAATCCGACAGCAGCTTGACGATCCCGTCGGCCAAGGCGTCGAAATCACGCGGAGCTACCATAATTCCCGTCTCGCCGACCGCTTCAGTGATGCCGCCGACGTCGGTAGAAATTACCGGCCGGCCGCACATCATCGCCTCAATAACCGAATACGGGAACGCCTCGGAGATGCTGGTCAGCGCTACGATATCCCCGGATGTATAGGCTGCGGCGACGTTCGTCGTATGGCCGGCGAATTCGACCGTGTCTTCGAGCTCCAGCTCCTGGCGCAGCGCCAGGCATTCCTCATAGTAGCCTTGGACGGACACCGAGCCGAAAACAACGAAGCGCACGTTCGGAATTTTCGCCTTGACGACCGCTGCCGATTTGATCAACGTGACCATATCCTTCAACGGATCGATGCGGGCGACGGTGACGACTGTCGGCCGGCGATTGGAAGGCGGCGGCGCTTCCTGGAATACTTTATGGTCAATGCCGTTATAGATCACCTGGATCTTCTCCGGCTTCACATCGAGTCGGGTCTCCCAACGGGTGTTGTACCGGCAAACCGGCGACACCTGATCCGCATACGTGTAAGCCAGCGAGGTAATCGAATGGATCAACCGGATCAGAAATTTGTTCAGAAAGGAAGAATATTGCGTTTTGCCCAGACCCAGATAATGTTCTCTCAAGTAAATTCCATGCTCGGTCAACAGAAACGGCGTGTTATGCTTCAGTTTGGCGAGGATGCAAGGAATGCTGCAGAATGCTGCGGCCGACGCGTGAGTAACATCCGTGACTGGAAACGGCGTATTGAGGATGTTCATGAACCGGTAAATCCAGCCCAGACTTTGAATCAGGCAATAGATGTCCGGGCGCGGCCATTCTCCTTTGGAAGCGGCGACGTGCCCGAGAATAATTTCTTTGTACTTCTCCCACGCCAGCTCGGAGCGGAAACTGACCTTATAGTCAAATTCGCCGAAATACTCGTGCAAGTTCAGCATCGTGTGCGCCAATCGCTGCGGATTCTTATTGGGAGTGACGATCTCCTCGATCAATTCGACGAACAACGGGATGAACCCCGCCTCGATATCTTTCGTCTTCGTCCGCTGTTTGGACAAGTAATTTTTGGAGAACGCCCCTTGCAGATGCTCGCTCGGTTCCTCGGTACCCCACAATGGCATTTTGATCAAAGTCGTATGATCCGGCAACGTAAATTTCTGGGTGACAAAAGGATTCATCAAAATGCTGTAGATGGTGTAATCGACGTTTTTCAAGCCCTTGACGAGGATGTCGCACCAGGTGCTGACTCCGCCTTGATGGAAAGGATAAGTGCCTTCCGTGGTCAGCAACACTTTGAGCTTGCCGTTTGTTGCAGCATTTGCTGCAACGTTCGTTGTAACATTCGTCGTATCGTACATACTTATCGCCTGCATTCGACATGATTCTACATTCGTCTACAAGAATGTATTCTTATTTTAGCAGAGCAACTTAAAGATACTGTAAAATGCCCCTAAAGTTTTTCATAAATATAGGACTTTGGGCTCCCTAATGTGATATGAATACAGTAAGAAAAACAACTTGGGGGAGTTTCGGATGGCTGTATTGGTGACTGGCGGAGCGGGGTATATCGGATCGCATGTATGTCTGGAATTGTTGAAGGCAGGGGTCGAGGTCGTTGCCGTAGACAACTACAGAAACAGTTCGCCGGAGGCGGTTCAACGCGTCAAAGCGTTGGCGGGCAAAGAAATGCCTGTCTACGATGCGGACCTGCTCGATAAGGATCGACTAGCCGCCGTCTTCGCCAATCACCCCTTGAATGCGGTCATTCATCTGGCGGGGCTGAAGAGCGTTCGCGAATCGGTGGAGAAACCTTTGGTTTACTATGAAAATAATGTTACAGGGACTTTAGTCCTATTCGAGACGATGAAGAGATTCGGTGTCGGCAAGATGGTGTTCAGCTCATCCGCGACCGTGTACGGCGCCGCCGCCTCGATGCCGATCCATGAAGACGCGCCGATCCGGCCGGTCAACCCATACGGCCGAACGAAGGCGATGATCGAGGAGATTTTGCGGGATCTATGCTTCGCGGATCCCTCGTGGAGCGTGGCCTTGCTGCGCTACTTCAATCCTGCCGGAGCGGACGCAAGCGGTGCAATCGGAGAGCATCACCGCGGCGTTGCCTGCAACCTGGTTCCGTACATCACGCAAGTGGCCGCAGGCTCGCTGCAAAGCGTGAACGTATATGGCAGTGACTACCCGACGCCGGACGGCACAGGGATTCGAGATTACATTCATATCACAGACCTGGCCCTCGGCCATGTGAAGGCGCTGGAGCATGTGCTGCGGAGCACCGGTGCGAAGGCATACAATCTTGGCACCGGGCAAGGGTACAGCGTGATGGAGATGATCCGGGCGTTCGAGCAGGTGTCCGGACGAACTATTCCTTATACTCTGGTCGACAAGCGGCCCGGCGATGTAGCCCGTTGCCTCGCCGATCCGACGAATGCCGAGCGGGAGCTGCAATGGCGCGCGCGGCGGGGGATCCATGAGATGTGCGCCGATGCCTGGCGCTGGCAGACGAACAATCCAAGCGGGTATGCGTGATGATTGCCACAATGGTTAATTGCACCTGGATGTTTCACAGAATGGCGATTAAGCGACTCGAAGAGGGTATGACGAAATTATCGTTATTGAAGTGCGCCAATGGGCGCTTCGGGGCGAGGGTGTACGGGGAGCTGTGACGAAAACTCTAACGGTTGAAAACTAAGCTTAATTACCTACAATAGTCACACTTCCAAATCTTACGGTTGCCAGATGCGCTTAATTTCCTGCTCACGGCTCAAAGTTGTTGAGTACAGCAATATAGCACCCGATTACAACCGTTACAATTTGGAAGGGTTGATTTCCAACCGATTAACCTTTCCTACAACCGTTACAATTCGGGAGAATGCGGAAATGCGCCCATAAACTGATCGTCACAACACCGATTCGTCCCTACAACATCAGGCAAATATATTCGACATTACGAAAGATTGAGTGCGCGGTTAGCCAACGGCCAAAAGTTTGGCTGGTGTGAGAAGTCGAAGAGTTAGTGAAATGCTGACGGAACTAAGCGACGTTATTCGGGGACAAATGCACCTTTTTTTGAATTACAACGGAACTGAGAAACCTTATTGTTATTAATATGCGAGAAAGTCATGCCGCAAAGAATAAAT
>JAJFMO010000205.1 GCA_020697475.1 Paenibacillaceae bacterium
GCTGTCGCCGGGGCAGATGGAGGAGATCGATCGGGTGTATCGGGCTTATCCGTATTTGCACGACGACGCGTTCGTGAAGGAGCATTTGGCGGAGTGGTTGGCGGATTGATTTGCGTGGCCGTCACGCGAAGCAGCAACTGCGCGGGTAAGGCCAAAGTTGGCCTTAAAGGGCCGAATGAAGCGGCAACAGCACAGC
Organism: Paenibacillaceae bacterium; assembly: GCA_020697475.1. Lineage (GTDB taxonomy): Bacteria > Bacillota > Bacilli > Paenibacillales > NBRC-103111 > JAJFMO01. The sequence goes on from JAJFMO010000205.1 coordinate 197, forward strand.
TAAGGCCATAATCGGTCGCGAAAACACCAAATCGTCCAATAGCGGACTGTGAGACCGCGAAAACATAACCCAACGTGGATCAGCTCAGCAAAGTTAAACGATCGTCCAAAGTTAATCGAAGCGCTCATATCCTACGATTATCATTTCCAGGAAAGGAACCAGCAACATGGGAGACATCTTGCAACAAGGCCGCGGGCTGGCAGATCAACTGATCGCCTTCCGCCGCGACCTGCACCAATTTCCTGAGCTTAGCTTCCAGGAGGCGCGCACAGCGGGGAAGGTGGCTGACGAGCTGGCGCGGCTTGGACTGGCGTTCCACCGCAACGTCGGCGGCCACGGCATCGTCGCCGACTTGCCGGGCGGCAAGCCGGGCCCGACGATCGCCTTGCGCGCCGATATGGATGCGCTGCCGATCACCGAGCAATCGGACCTCGAGTTCGCCTCGCGCAACCCCGGCGTTATGCACGCCTGTGGCCACGACGCGCACACGGCGATCCTGCTCGGCGCTGCCATCCTGCTTCGCGCCAAGCAGAACGAGCTGGCTGGCACCGTGCGCTTCCTCTTCCAATCGGCGGAAGAGATCAACGCCGGCGCGGATGCGATGATTGAAGCCGGCGCACTTGAAGGTGTCGCAGAAATTTACGGGCTGCACAACCTTCCCACTCTGGCAGCCGGCAAAGCTGCGACCCGAAAAGGCGCCATGATGGGCTCGGTTGGCCGGATCGAGATCACCGTTGAAGGGCGCGGCGGCCACGGGGCGATCCCCGAGCAATCGATCGACCCCGTCGTGGCTGCGTCGGCGATCGTCATGGCGCTGCAGACAGCGGTCAGCCGAGAGCTCTCTCCGTTCGAGCCGGCGGTCGTTACGATCGGCAGCATCAAGGCGGGCGAAGCAAACAACGTCATCCCCGAGACTGCGACAATGACCGGCACGGTGCGCGCCTTCTCAGACTTGGTGCACGTCAGGCTGCCAGAGATCATCGAGCGCATCGCCGTCCATACCGCACAAGCTTACCGCTGCCGTGCCGTGCTCAAATACACGTCGCAAGTGCCGGTGCTCGTCAATGACAGCCGTTGCAACGATTTTGTCCATGAAACGATACAGTCGCAGCTTGGAGATTCCCAATGTCTGACGGCGGAACCGACGTTAGCCGGAGAAGATTTCGCCAAATACTTGCAACGCATCCCGGGCTGCTTCTTCTGGCTTGGTTCCGGCCCCACGCAAGGCGCAGAGCAAGCCTACGGATTGCACCACCCGCAATATCGGCTGAACGAACAATGCATCCCGCTCGGCGCATCACTGCTTGCCGCGATCGCCGCCAAACGGCTAACGCCAGAAAGCTAACGCACCACAAGGGAAGGAGCTCGATCTACCATGCTTTGGCAGGCTGAGAAAGGAATCGCCATCGGCATCATATGCCCGCAATCGTTCGTCTCTTCCGTGACGGAGGCGCTCAAGCTGTTTCCTTCATTCGCCCCTCGAATTCAAGGGTACCAAAGAGAAGAGCAAGCGGCGGAGCTGGCGGAAGAGCTCATGGCTGAAGTGGAGGTGCTGCTGTTCACCGGACCGGTGCCGTACCAGCGCGCCAAAGAAAGCATCCGCTTTAGCGTTCCCGCCGCCTATATCCCGCTCACCGGCTCGGGGCTGTACCGGGCGATGCTGCTGCTCGCCAAATCGTGTGACGCGCAGTCGATTTCGCTCGACACGCTCAGCCGCAAAGCGATGGAGCCGGTGTGGAATGAGCTGGGCGGGAAGCCGGATGCGCTGTTTGTCTACCAAAGCTCTATTTTTCCCACGCGCACCGAACTCGTCGATTTCCACCTCAGTCAATTCCAAGCCAACCGCTCAGGAGCGGCTCTTACAGCGGTCAGGTCGGTGTCCGACGAACTGACGCGTCTTGGCGTGCCGAACGCTTGGATCACACCGACCTTGCAAGACATCGTCGTCGCTCTGGAGCGAGCGCTCCTTTCGACGGAATCGCGACGGCACAAAGAATCGCAAATTGTCGTCGGCTTCATTCATATCGATAACTTCGAACGGCTCGCCGATCAACGCGGCTCTGAACATGAGGTGCAGAAGATGAAGCTCGATGTACACCGCATGCTGCTCAGTTACGTCGAATCGTTGAGCGGGCATTTGACGCATTCGGGCGGCGGGGAGTATATGTTCGTGACGACAAGGGGCATTTTTGAACGGGAAACTCGGGGGTACAAAACGGTGCCGCTCGCTCGTGAAGCGGACAAGCTTCTCGGGCTCTCCTTAAGCTTGGGCGTCGGGTTCGGAGCTTCGGCAAACGAGGCCGGCACACATGCGAGGCATGCCCTGAGACAGGCGAAAGAAGCGGGGGGAAACGCGGCATTTATCGTGAGAGAAGACCGTGGCGTGATCGGGCCGCTGGAGATGACCGACCCGTGGGAGGTCGACTTGTCGTTGATTCACCCCGAATTGCTGGCCAAGACGGAACAAGTCGGGATGAACATGACGTATTTAAGCAAACTGATTCTCGACGTCAGCCGTCGCGGCCGCACTCGTTATTCCGCGCCGGAGCTGGCGACGTTGTTCGGCGTCACCGTGCGCACGGTTCATCGGCTGCTCGTCGTCTGGATGGACGAGGGGCTTGTGCAGATCGTCGGCGAAGAACGCGGCAACGGCAAAGGGAGGCCGAAGCAAATCTTCGACCTCGTCTTCATCTCGAAGATCGCCCGCGAGTCATACGTTTAATCTGATTTAGGCAACCCGGCCTTTCACAGTACTATTTATCACTACTGACCAGTTCGGCGTATTTCTTCTGCAATTCTTCCTGGACTTCGCGCAACGCGGTGTTCGAGTCGATCTTCTTGCCAACCATATCCACCAGTTTCTTTTGCAATATCGGATTGAGTTGTCCGTCGTATTTGCTGGGTAAATTGGTGGGCATCTTCTTATTTTTCATGGCATTCATGTTCTTCTTCACTGCCTCGGGGTTTTCGAGGTCTTTCAAATCGGCGTTGTCTTCGAGTAAAATTTTCAATACCGCCATCGTAAGTTCTTTATGCTTGTTCGTCGGGGTGATGACGAAAAACCCGCTGGATGCCGGCAAAGTCACTGGTTGCCCTTCCAAGTGAGGGTAGGTGACCATATCCCAGTTGAGTGTCTTGTCGTAATCCGCGGCATGCCGGGTGAGGTCATTGAGGTTGCCGGCCAACATAGCCACAGTCTTATCTTTCGTGAAGAAATTGGCATTGCCCGCCACAGAACCGCTCCAACCGTCTTGCGCATCGCCAATACTTTGGGTAATTTTGAATAGTTCGCTCCACGTCGGATCCGAAAAGTTGATTTTATTGCCGGTATCGAGATAATTCAACCCGGCTTGACCTCTCAGTGCAGCTCCGATTCCGGTTACAGTCAGTCCATGGATCGGGGTGCCGTTTACTGTGGCGGATCTGAACTTCTTGGATAAATCGATCACTTGCGACCAAGACATGCCGTCTTTCGGATATGGAACAGCGAATTGATCGAACAAATCTTTGTTGTACGCCAGAGCGAACGTCGAGTAGGGAAAGTTCATCTTGTCGGGAATCGCGACCAAGCCTTTGCCGTTGCTGAGTTTCCTGGCGATTTCCAAATATTCAGGGGTAAATTTGTTATAGTCGAAATTGTACTCTTTGAGCAAATTCGTGTGGTCAAAAGTCAGATTGTTATCGGTGATGCGATAAAAGTTGCCTGCGACCAGATCGACGACATCGGGCACGACTCCGGAGGCGATCAAATTGTCCCAATCGTTGATGGTCAAGTAGTTCAATGTTACATTGGGGAATTTCTGCTTCAAGACCGGATTGGTGACGTACTTGCTGTCGAAATTTGCCTTGTTGCCTGACATCATGAATTGCAGCTCAACCGTTTCGTTGGACGACTCGACCAGCTTCTTGGCTGCGACGGCATCCCCAGCCTTGTCGCTCGGGACGGCCTTGCCGCCCGCGTCGTTCGTACCGTTCGACCCGCCGCCGCACCCTGACAACACTAGCATCGCCGCCAGACAAACGCTCGACCACAGCTTCAATTTTTTCACGACATTTTCCTCCTTGGTTAAGAATCAAGTGGATTTTTATATTTGAGTATAAATGTAACCGGTAACAAGCAGGTTGGCAACAAGGAAGTCAAAGATCAACGGTTAGACAGTCGGAAATTATACATCATCAAATCGAAATTTATTGACTTTGCAGCTCGCTGATGCTCTTATTTGCATCCTCCTCGGCTTCCCGCAGAAGAGTGTTCACATCCGTCTTCCTGGGAATCAGTTCTTTCGTAAATTTGTCCAGTACAATCTTAGTTACGACAGCATCGTATTCGGTGACGGAAGGAGGGTTAGGCAACCCAAGCAGGGAAAAAGCTTTCGTGTTTTTCCCCTTCAGAAGATCGCTGTTTGCCCCGAATTCGTTCTTGATCTTCTGATCTTTCAATACGGTAAGGAAGGCGTCCTTCGTATTCTGCAATTGAATTTCATCAGAGACCAGGCTGTCGACCAGGACATAGGCGGCGTCCTTATGCTTGCTAATCGCGCTTACTGTCAAAAACAACTGATTTTCCGAACCGGTTTTCGGGGCTTCGGGGAAAACGGGCAAACTGACCATATCCCAATTGAAATCGTTTTGAATGACTCCTGTTACGCTACCCCAAACCAGCATAGCCAATGTTTTGTCCTTGACGAAAGGTTGATAGGTTGTACCCCCGTTTTCATTGCCCGGGATCGCGAACAGCGCGGCGAAGTTGTTCAATAACTTGGCCCAGGAGGCATTGTTGATGGTCGCTTTGTTCGTTTTCGGATCGACATAGGTCAAGGCAAGCTGGTTGTTTGAGATGACTACGGTATTGATGCCGATTCCATGATATTCGACTCCACCGTCCGTACGGGAGACACGCGCTGCGAGTTGGGTAGCTTGCTCCCATGTCATCCCGTCTTTCGGATACGGCACGCCGAATTTGTCAAAAATATCTTTATTGTAATACAGAACGAAAGGAACACGCAGGTAAGGCATAGACACAAACTTTCCATCGGAATATTTCTTGGAATAATCGACTAAACCGCTTTCAAAGCGATTCAAATCCGTATTATACTTTTTAACCCATGGATCCAAATCTTCGGCAATATGCGTCTCCACCAGATCGGGAATGCTAACGGCCCTGTTCAAGATCACGTCGGGAACCTGGCCGGCCGAGATCAGTTCATTCAGGGAAGTTCCCTTTCCATTCTTCACATAGTCTACGACAAGATCCGGGAATTTTTTGGTCAGCGGATTCGTAATGATCTCCTTAAACTTTTCATCCTGCACCCCGGATAAGTTGTAGAGGAGCATCTTGTTATCTTTCCAGGAAATCGAGCTGCGCGGGTCGCTTACCGCACTTTTCGGTGGATCTCCTCCATTGGCTCCGTCCGCGTCTTTCTGCGATGCGACATGGCTTGACGAACTGCAACTTGCCAACGAAACAGCGATGAGCAAAGCGGATACGACACTTAAGGCTGTCTTCTTCCAATTCATAGTGGAATGTCCTCCTTTATTAAATCATGTTAGATCTTAAGGTTGAGCAACAATTGATCTTTGACCCAAATGTTGCCAACCAGCCTGTCGCCGGATTGTTTCAATTGGTAGTACAGCTTCTCGCGATACTGCCTGACAAGCGGTTGCCATGTCGAATCGTTGATCAAATTGTTCAGCTCACCCGGATCTTCGTGCAAATCATACAATTCGTCGATATCGGTTGTATTCCAAACAAGCTTCCAGCGATCTCCGCGGATCATTCTTTGCGTATACAAGCCGAATTGTTGGCCGTTATACGTCGCTATTACTTCGCTGGGCCAATCACGGACCGGTTCCCCGCGCAGCAACGGCCAGAGTGATCGCCCGTGGAAAAATTCAGGGATATCTTTGTGTATCGCTTCCAGTATCGTTGGCGGAACATCGAGATGGTTGTATACAAACTCTGCGATTCGGGTTCCGGGACGAAGGCGTTCTGGCCAGCGGAGGATCAGCGGCACCCTCACAATGTCGTCGTATAGCACGTAATGTTTGTCCATCATTCGGTGGCTGCCGCAAAGATCGCCATGATCGCTCGTGAAGACGACGAGAGTATTGCCGGCTGCGTCAAGCCTATCCAACTCTTGGAGGAGCAAGCCGATCGCTTCGTCCATCTGGCTGATGACGCCAAAGTATCGGGCAACAATCGGCGCCCAGTCTTCCCAGGTGTAATCCTCGACCCGCCAATTGAGCAATTGCTGCCGTTGAATGTAGGGCTTATTAACGAAGGTTTCGGCAAAACCGTCCCACGGCTGCATATCTTCCGGTTTATACATCTCGGCAAATCGCCCGGCTGGGCGGCACGGCAGATGCGGCTCGGACAAGTCGAAGCGCAGATGCCAAGGCTGACCCGACCCATCCATCTCGCGCATGAACGCTTGTGCTTGTCCCGCCAGCCAATGCGTCCGTGAATGCTCCAGAGGGATGGGATCCGGTTCGCCGAAGAAACCATGGGTGTAGCAAACTTCAGGGTAATG
>JAJFMO010000206.1 GCA_020697475.1 Paenibacillaceae bacterium
GATGTGAACTATAAATCAACTTAGAATATTTTATTTGGATCTATTATTTACAATAGCAGACACATTATCTAAATAGCGGTATTTCTGATAAATCTCAAGTTTGTTTTTCTTATAGGTAATAATAATGTAAATCGAAAAAATTAAAAAGTAAAATATAGAAAAAAGTAACTTTATTATTAACTGTTTAGTAGTAACCACTTCACTATATGGCATTATCGTGAGAAAACTTAATTGCATTACAGTAACAAATCCTACAAGAATAAATGAAATAATATAATTAAATTTTTTGTTGGTATCATTTATAGAAAGCTTATTAATTAAAAAAGTAAATCCGAGTTTCTTTTTTTGTAAATATATAATCAGCATTGTACAAACAACGGCAACAACTAAATCCTGAAAAAAGTATAGTTCCACTGATTCGATTATGGTTATGGCTACAAAATGACCCAAACCCAATCGATTTCCCAATAACTCGAACCCCAATTCTAAAATCATTCCTAACAGAAGTGTTGTTGAACTTATTATCATGCTAAAATAACTCGAAAACCTAAGGATTAGTATAGTTAGAACAAAAATACTAACAACCATTAACAAGGTTGTATACTCGTAAATATGTGCCCAATCCCGCATGATCGTCCCAAGTAAAGACACAATAAAACCAATCAAAGCAACCTTGCTGTAAGCGTACCGCAGCGGAAACCGATAAATGCTGAGAGCGAGCAAAAAGGTTGCCGATACTTCCACCGTAGAAATGAGCACTTTAGCTGCTTCCCCGAACCAAAACACCATTATTTCCCTCCAGTGCTGACTTAGTTTAGGTAAAGTTAACCTAATAGTAGCCCACCTAGTCCTATTTCTCAATGTCTAAATGTCGAATCTTGTTGAAATCTGTAAAGTTTGCACAAACATGAAGATGCATGAAGAGGAGCCAGGGAGGACAAAATAGGCGGACTAGACGGTGAAAGGGGTCGCATTATGGCGCGAGACTTGCCGATCGGCAACGGAAATGTGCTGATAAATTTCGACACGAACTACAATTTGCGGGACATCTATTACCCTTATGTGGGCCAAGAGAACCAGGCCCTAGACCACCTGTCACACTTCGGTGTGTGGGTGGAAGAAGGGTTCGCCTGGATCGACGATCCCGAGCTCAATAAAACGAGGCAAGCGAAATACCTTGAGGATTCGCTCGTCACGGATGTGGCGTGCAGCCATGAAAGGCTCGGTTGGGATATGCAGATTCGCGACACAGTCGACTGTAAGGAAAATATTTTTATTCGCAAAATCAAACTGTCGAACCACTGGAACAAAGAACGTAAGGTGAAACTGTTCTTTCATCTTGATCTGCGTTTGAACGGGAACGCGGTGGGAGATACGGTATATTTCGACCCGGAGCTTCGGTCGCTTATTTTCTACAAAGGGCATCGATACTTGTCTTTGTCCAGTTATACTTCCGAGCATAAGTCTGCCTATATCAGCGCTTACGCAATAGGGCAGAAGGCCATACATGGGATGCAAGGCACTTGGCGGGACGCCGAGGACGGCAATCTGGGAGGCAACCCGATCGCCCAAGGATCCGTCGATGGAACAGCGCAGCTGGACTTGACGTTGCATGGCGGACAAGACGCAGAAGCCTGGTTTTGGATATGTTTCGGCCGCAATATCGACGACATCGTCAAGCTTGAGCAAGACATCCGCAAGGCGACCCCGAGAGTTTACATGCAACGGACCCACGATTATTGGCACCAATGGGTCAACCGTGACGCTCACGATTTGCGAGAGCTGCCGGAAAATCTGTGCCAACAGTACAAACGAAGCTTGCTCATTATCCGCACAAATATGGACAATCGGGGGGCGATTATCGCCGCCAACGATTCGGATATTTTGAAATTTGCCAAAGATACCTACTCCTACTTGTGGCCGCGGGATGGGGCGCTTATATCCCATGCACTGGATCGGTCGGGGTACTATGAGCTGACTCGCCGATTTTTTCAATTTTGCCGGAGGGTGCAATCCAAGCCCGGGTACTTGATGCATAAGTACAACCCTGATGGTTCGGTCGGTTCGAGCTGGCACCCATGGGTGAACGGCCAGGATGAGAAACAGCTGCCGATTCAAGAAGACGAGACGGCGCTGGTGCTTTACTCCTTGTGGCATCACTACCGTCTGTCCGAAACACTTGGCCAATCTTTGGAGGATTACCAACACTTCGTGATCCCTGCCGCCGATTTCATGCTGCGATACCGTGATGCGTCCGGCTTGCCTCTGCCTTCGTACGATTTGTGGGAGGAGCGTTACGGGGTGATGGCTTTCACGGTAGCTGCCGTCTACGCCGGGTTATTGGCCGCGTCTAATTTTGCCGAATACCATCGCGATACGGTGCGGATGATCCATTACCGGGATACAGCCAATCGAATGAAGAAAGCTGTTGAGAACCAGTTGGTTTTTGAAAAAGATCAACGATTCGTTCGTGGATTGTTCTGGAACAGCGAGAAGAAAGTATACGAGCCAGATCTGACGTTGGATGTAAGTATGTACGCCTTGTTTGATTTTCAGATGTTTGCGCCTGACGATCCCCGAATTGTCAATACGATGAAGGCTCTTCGTCAAAGGCTTTGGGTTCAAACTCAAGTCGGCGGCATGGCGCGCTATGAGAACGATATGTACCACCAAGTCAGCCAGGACATCGGCAAAGTGCCGGGCAACCCGTGGTTCATCTGCACGTTGTGGTATGCGGAATGGGTCGTTGCCGTGGCCGAACAGTTGGAGGAATTGCAGGAGGCGGAAGACTGCCTGCAGTGGGCGGCCAGCCATACGCTACCCTCGGGCGTGATGGCGGAACAAATTCATCCCTATACGGGCGAACCGCTTTCGGTGTCTCCATTAACTTGGTCGCACGCTTCCTTCATTAAGGTGATTCAGGAGTTCGCGGGCAAGCGCAAGAAGCTGCAAGGCAAGCTGGAAAAGCCAAAGCAGGAAGTGTCCGACGAACATATTTTGCAAACTGCACAGAAAGCCAGGTGATTCCATCATGGGTGTGGATACGAAGATGAAGATGAAGGCGATTCGGGTACAAAATATCATGTCGGATCCGAAAATTGCCGTCGTTGAAGTCGACCGCCCTTCGATCGCCAGCTCCGGGCAAGCGATGGTACGGGTGCTGTGCGTGGGCCTGGACGGGACGGACAAAGATATATTGAAGGAACATTACGGAGAACCGCCGCAAGGAGAGTCGGAATTGACCACAGGTCATGAATCTCTAGGTGTGGTGGAAGAGGCCGGCGATCAATCCGGCTTGGCGCCGGGAGATTTGGTGACGGCGCTTGTGCGTAGGCCGTGCCGCGATCCGGAGTGTGTCAACTGCCGCAACGAGCGTGCGGATTTTTGCCAGACAGGAAAGTATGTGGAACGGGGGATCAAAGGCGCTCACGGGTATTTGGCACAATATTATGTGGAAGAATCCCGCTACCTGGTCAAAGTTCCTGCTGATCTGCTGAAGGTCGGCATGCTGGCTGAACCGCAAAGCATTGTGGAGAAGGTGTGGGATCAAATCCAGCGCATTCAACAAAGAATGATCTGGGAGCCGAGGAACGCGCTTGTCCTCGGCGCCGGGCCGCTCGGGCTGTTGGCAGCAGCGACTTGCCGCAGTCTCGGTCTGAACGTCCATGTGTGGTCCAACGGCGACGACAACTCTCCGAGTGCGGAACTTGTCAAGCAAGCGGGAGGTATCTATCAACAGGCCGATTCTAAGGCTCCGGGGGCGCCTGCGAGTGTAAGTGAATATGCCAAATCGCTTGCCTGCCGGTTCGACTTAATCTGGGAATGTACCGGTTACAGTCCGCTTGCCTTCGAGGCGATGGGAGTGCTCGGGCCGAATGGAGTGCTGGCATTGCTCGGGGTGAGCCCGGGGGACAAGCAGATGCAAGTCGGGGCCGATCGTTTGAATGAACAAATCGTGCTGGAAAACAAATGCATTCTGGGATCCGTGAACGCTTCCCGGAAAGATTTTGAGACGGGCCTTTACCGTCTGCAGCAAATAGAACGCCAATTTCCCGGCTGGCTGAGTCGTCTGATCACCAAACGAATTACGTTGGATGAAGTTCCTGGAATCGATTTTCATCAAATCGGGATTAAGGCCGTCGTCGATGTCGCCCCTCCGAACGATTGGGAAGGCTTGGCGCACACGAAGAAAGAAGTGGAATACAGCTTCTCTGTCTAATTCGACCGCGATCGCTTATTGCGAGCAATCGTACAGTTCTTTGCCCTGCAGCATGGCGCGATATTCCGTCGGGGAACTTCCGTACCATTTCTTGAATTGCTTGGAAAAGTATAACGGATCGGGGAACCCGACGGAAGAAGCGATTTGTTCGATCGTCAAATTTTCGGTCAGTAGAAGCCGAGACCGTTCCATGCGAATTTTCAGCAAAAAGCTCATGGGGGACATCCCGGTATGCTGCTTGAACATTTTTGACAAATGGGTTCGGTGGTATCCGAGCGTCTGCGCCATCTGTTCGATAGAAATTTGTTGCGAATATTGCAACGTCAGCCAACGAATGGCCTGCTCAACCTGGCGCTGGATGGCGGATAGCGACTCGTCGCTCGATTCACTGCGCGTCCAATGATCCTCTGCCAATTCCGCAATCAATAACCTCATATATCCATCGGCGCTTAAGTCGCAATTCGTTTTTGCTTGCCCCAGCACGCGCTCAATTCGGCCGAATAGGCCGGGTACCCGCTTATGGGTGATCGTGATCACCGGAGTCTCTGGAGACACCTTAGCTTCACTCAGCATTTCCCTCGCTTTATTGCCGCGAAAACCGATCCAACGATAACTCCACGGAAGCTCCGAATCGGAGACGTAACTTACCAATTCTCCGGGAAAGATGAAGAAACAATCCCCTTTGGAGAGAGTATATTCTCTGCCCATGCTATGAAAAGTGCCGCATCCCGACTCAATATAATGCATCAGATGATAATCGAGCACCTGCGGTCCGACCCGATGATTCGGTTCCGTTTGTCCGTGCCCGCCGAACAGGACGACAAGCTCGCCTTTGCCGGGGTAAGGATTGATCGCCACATTGTGGCTCGTTTGCAACACGTAATTTGCCCCCTTCACTCTTATCATTGTAAATCTTGAAACTACATTCGTCCATATGGAAGTGGCTTGTATCCATTCCTTTTTCACTGGAAGAGGGGTATATTCTATTAAGGAATTATGCTAGGTAATAAATCCATTGGAGGGATTATTGGAAAATGTCAAAAATTACTTTTCTGGGCGCCGGGAGCGCCGTGTTCGCCAAGAACGTGCTGGGCGACTGCATGCTGACTCCTGCTCTTCAAGACTTCGAGTTGGCTCTGTTCGACATTAACCCCGAACGGTTGAAAGATTCGGAAAATATGCTTAATAATTTGAAAGCTACGTCCGGCAGCACGTGCCGCATCAAAGCTTATCTGGACCGTAAAGAAGCTCTGCGCGGCGCCAAATATGTGGTCAACGCAATTCAAGTCGGCGGCTACGAGCCTTGCACCGTAACCGACTTCGAGATTCCGAAGAAGTACGGCTTACGCCAAACGATCGCAGACACGATCGGCATCGGCGGGATTTTCCGCAATTTGCGCACGATCCCGGTTGTGTTGGACTTTGCGCGAGATATTCAGGAAGTGTGTCCGGACGCATGGTTCTTGAATTATACGAACCCGATGTGCGTGCTGACCAACGTGTTGAACACCGACGGCGGCGTCAAGACGGTCGGCCTGTGCCACAGCGTGCAAGTGTGCGTACCGCATCTGTTCCGGGATTTGGGCATCGATGATACGGGCGTGCAAAGCAAGATCGCCGGGATCAACCATATGGCTTGGCTGCTTGAGGTGACCAAGGACGGCAAAGACTTGTATCCGGAGATCAAGCGGCTTGCCCGCGAGCGTCAGAAAGAGAAGCACAAAGACATGGTGCGTTATGAATTGATGTTCAAATTCGGACACTATGTGACGGAATCTTCCGAGCATAACGCCGAGTATCATCCGTATTTCATTAAGAAGAACTATCCGGATCTGATCGATCAACTGAACATCCCGCTCGACGAGTATCCGCGCCGCTGTATCCGGCAGATCGAGAAATGGAAGACGATGCGCGAAGAGTTGGTGAACAATAATAATTTGAAGCACGAGAAATCGAAGGAATACGCCTCGCGGATTTTCGAAGCGATGGAGACGAACAACCCTTACAAAATCGGCGGCAACGTCATGAACACCGGCTTAATCACCAACTTGCCGAAAGACGCTTGCGTCGAAGTCCCTTGCTTGGTCGACGCGAACGGCGTATCCCCGACGTATATCGGTGACCTGCCGCAGCAATTGGCGGCGCTCAACCGCACCAACATCAACACGCAATTGATGACGATCGAAGCGTCGCGCACCTTGAAGAAGGAAGCAATCTATCAGGCCGCATTCCTTGATCCGCACACTTCGGCAGAACTGTCGCTCGACGATATCGTCAGCCTGTGTGACGATTTGATCGAAGCGCATGGTGATTGGCTGCCCAAGTTTTCTTGAGCATTTTTGAATAGTGTCCAGAAACAACCCCTCCGCCAAGGCGGGGTTGTTTGCTGTTCATTCGGTTCCGCTACCTGCCCTCACAATGGGGCTGTCACTCAATCGTCAGGAAATCGTTTGGAGGAATTTGCATCCCTGTTGTCGAAATACATGAGGAG
>JAJFMO010000207.1 GCA_020697475.1 Paenibacillaceae bacterium
TGCCGGAATTTCACGGGGATAGCGGATCATCAACGGCATGCGCAGCGACTCCTCATACATGAAGCGCTTATCGTACCACCCGTGGTCTCCCAAGTAGAAGCCTTGATCCGACGTATAGACGACAATCGTATTGTCCGTAAGCCCCTGCTCCTCCAAATAATCCAGCAGCCGGCCGACGTTCTCATCGATCGAAGCGACACAGCGCAAATAATCTTTGATAAAATGCTGATACTTCCACTTCTTGTCATCGATCGGCGACAGCCCTTCCGGAGCGACGTATTTGGGAATGCGTTTCGGCAAATCCCGATCGATTCTCATCCGCGCAGCTGCTGCCGCGCTCGCCCGATTCCGATAATCGTCGTAAAACGTCTCCGGCTCGATAATCTCCTCATCCGCATACAAATCAGCGTGCTTCGGATCGGGTTCCCACGGCCCATGCGGCGCCTTGTAGTGGCACATCAGCAGAAACGGTTTTTCCGGGTCTCTGCCCTTAAGCCAATTCAACGACAAATCTGTCGTAATCGTCGTGACATAACCCGGAATCGTCTTCTTCGTCCCGTTATCGATAAATTCCGGATCGATATACCGTCCTTGCCCCGGCACCACGCTCCAATAATCGAACCCTGTCGGGTCGAAGTTGCCCCCGTGTCCGAGGTGCCACTTGCCGATCATCGCCGTCTGGTAGCCCGACCCCTGCATGCCCCCGTGTCCGAGGTGCCACTTGCCGATCATCGCCGTCTGGTAGCCCGACCCCTGCAACAGCTTGGGAAACGTCACTTGCCTTCCGTCGAAATTGTCGGCGAGCGTCTTGACTCCGTTCAGGTGGCTATACTTCCCCGAAAGAATGACAGCCCGACTCGGTGCGCAAATCGAATTGGTGCAGAAGCAGCGATCCAGACGCATGCCTCCTTCCGCGATTCGATCCAGGTTAGGGGTTTGGTTGATCCGGCTCCCGTAACAGCCGATTGCCTGATAGCCGTGGTCGTCGCTCATAATATAAACGATATTGGGTTTGTTGTTTACCATCTTTTCGAACCTCCTGTTCTCTCACTTATCCAATCGTGTTGGTCCATGTGCATTTTTGACAAAATAGTACCTGATTGTGTAGTATTTCAGCAAGGATTTATTTTATTTAGCCTAAAATTATGAATGAGTGAGGAATCTTATGCCCGAGAAAGTGACTTTGCAAAAAATCGCCGACAGGCTCGGTCTGTCCTTGTTTGCCGTATCCACAGCGCTCTCCGGCAAATCGGGCGTGAGCGACGATACGAGAAAGAAAGTAATAGAAACCGCTCATTTGCTAGGTTATCAAATTAAATCGGCAAAACTGCCGAAGGCGCCGGCCATCGGCGATTCGGAACCGTCTTCCCCTGCCGTGAGCCGCCAACAGAAGCTGGTATTGATCTGGGTCAAGCCGCAAAACCGGGTCACCTCTTATTGGGAAAGCGTCATCTCCGGTCTGGAGACGGCTTGCACCGAATTTGGCTGGAGCCACTTCATCTGCACCTTGGGCAGAGAGCAATCGTTCACGTTTCCCGAGCATTTGCACCCCGACTCGGTCATCGGCATGATTGCAATCGGGACATTCAAAACCAACATCATCGCCTCGATGAAAACGATCGGATTGCCGGTCATTCTCGTCGATCATGAAGATCCTGTCTGCGCGGTGGATTGCGTCGTCAACGACAATATGAGGGCGGGTAGCCTGATTTGCCGTCACATGATCGAAGCCGGCAGCAAACATCTCATCTTTGTCGGCCAAGACGATTTTTCCGTCAGTTTTCGCGAAAGATGGCTGGGCTGCTACCTGACCGTGCAGCAAGATTCCGACGCGTCCATCCATCTGAGAAAGTGGGAACTGCCTTATGATAAACCCGACTGGAAAACCGCCCTATCCGATAAATTGCTCTCCGAGCTTCCCGGAGAAGGAGCGGCATTCATTTGCGCCAACGACCGAATCGCCATCCACCTGCTGCAATCGCTGAACGAAATGGGGCAGCCGGTACCCGCCAAATACAAGGTTGCCGGCTGCGACGACTACGCTTATTCTTCCTATACCAATCCTCCCCTGACAACCGTTCGTTTGTCCAAGGAAGCTCTTGGATACCGGGCGGCCGTCTCTCTTCATCAGCGAATCCGGTTTCCGAATTCGTCTCCGGAGAAAGTCGTGCTCTCCACCGAGCTCGTCGTAAGGAAGTCGACTACTGCGACAAAATCAGCTGATTGATCTGCTCATCCGCCTGACGCAATGCCGTGTTGATGTCGAGTTTATCCTCAAACACAGCTTTGGAGGTGGCTGCATTCAGAACACTTCTGGCTTGGGCATCGAATTCCGTAGGCGCAAAGTTGGCGGCCGGCTTGACTTTGAATATGGCGGCCAAATTTTTATTTTTCAAATAAGGCAGATTTTGACCGAAATCTTTCTGAAATTTCGTATCTTTCATCACGGAAATACGACCGTCCTTGGCCATCTGCGATTGCACTTCATCCGATGTCAGCGTGGAAATCACCTGAATCGCTTCCTTCTTGTGCTGGCTGTTCGCTGTCAGCACCATGACGTGCAAGTCATAGTTCATCCCCGTCCCCGGAGCCTCCTTGTACGTCGGATACGTTGCGATATCCCAGTTCAGATCCTGGATCGGACCGAACGTATTTAACCGGTTGTTTGCGGCATACATAGCGATCACTTTATCCTTGTAGAACATTTCGTTCGCTTTGTTGCCCGCAATCCAGGCGTTGCCGGGGATGGAGTAGATATTCAGCATCGTCTGGTATACGTATTTCCATTTCTCGGAATTCACGATCGGCTTCATCGTTTTCGGATCGATATATCCAAGCCCGAGTTGGGAGGCCGTACGATGAACCTGATCTTCCTGCAGCCCGTAAAATTGCACTCCGCCTTCAAGCCGTGTCACCTTCTTGGCCAATTCGGCCGCATCTCCCCAAGTCATCCCGTCCTTCGGATAAGCGACCCCGAATTTATCAAAGATATCCCGATTATAGTATAAGGCGGAAATATTGGTTGCATAAGGAACAGCCGAAAGATAAGAGCCACCGCTTGTCGTTTTGACCGCTTGCAGGCTGCCCGGCTCGAACCGGCCCAGATCGAAGTTTTGCTCCTTCAGATCCCTCTCGATGTTCGTTGCAAATCCGACCTTCTGAACCGGGCTCAGGACGTTGCTGGAGGTAACGATCAAATCGGGGTACTGTCCCCCTGTCACCATTTCCTGCAATTTCTGCTCGTTCATCCCTACGGTCAGCTTCTGAATCGTGATGTTGGGATACCGCTTCTTCACCGGATCGACGACAAATTTCTGAAACTCCGTCTCGTCCAAATATCCGCTGGGAGGATCGACAATGTTGATCGTTACCGGAGCGTCAGGTGCAGCGCCCGGGCTTTGCCCTTTGTCGCCGGCGCCCGCAGCGGACGGCGCCGCACCTCCGCCGCAGCCCGCAAGGGAGATCGTTAAACCGGTCAAAAGAGTGATGATTGGCAAAAATCGTGCTTTCATTGGAAAACCTCCTAAAGAAAGATAAGATTAAATCGTCCAATCCAGCTTCACTTCGTTGCCGCTTTGCGAGGAACGGTAGATCGCGTCGAGAATCAGATTATTGGTGTATCCCGTCATTGCATTCGAGATCGGAACCGTTCCGAGCTCCAGACATTCGATGAAATGCTTGTACATCGGAATTCGCGGATTTTCTTTCCCGTCTCCGGCTTCCACTTTGGAATCAATCGTTTCCCCGGACTGCTCCTTGTAAATCTTCCCTTCTTTCCCGCGCAAAGACGCGCCTCCATCCGTGCCCATCAAGTGAACGAAAGGACCGTTATTCTCCACTCCGCCATGGACCGCCCAGCTGACTTCCAGAGACAGCGTACTGCCGTCTTCCATCTTGATTAAGGCTGTGGCCAAATCCTCCACATCGAACGAACCTTCCCAATTCGGCGTGCCCCAATTGCCGATTCCCCGCTTATGAGGTCCGAATTCGGCATACGTGGATCCGTAGACCGAAACCGGCTTCGGGTTGCCCATCAAGTACAACGAGAGATCGAGCATATGAACGCCGATATCGATCAACGGTCCTCCGCCGGATATCTCGCTGCGAGTAAACCACGTTCCCCAGCCTGGAATGCCCTTGCGCCGAAACAAGCCGGCTTTCGCATTGTAAATTCGCCCCAGTTCTCCTTGTTCGATCCGTTGCTTTAATGCTTGGGCGGCGGCTTCCCAGCGCATTTGATGAGGAATCATGATCGTTTTGCCGGTTTTCCTCTGCGTCCGCACGATTTCTTTGGCCGCTTCCAAGTTGACGCCCATCGGCTTCTCCAGAATGACATGTTTGCCCGCTTCCATCGCCTGAATCGCCAAGGGAGCGTGAAACTTGTTGGGAACACCGATGACGACCGCTTGAATGTCGCCGTCCGCCAATAACTCGTCCACGGTACCGTACACCTTCCGAATCCCGTCTTCCGCAGCCCTTTCTTCGGCTAGGGCCCGATACACGTCGGTAATCGCCGCGATTTCCGCAACGTCCTTGAGCTTCGAAATCGTTTTACAGTGCACCTTGCCGATATTTCCCGCCCCGATAATGCCGAATTTGACTTTTGCCTGCTGACTCATTGGCGTCTCCTCCTAAGAAACGGTATTCGTTTGAATCGATAGCACCTTTTGTTGAAAAGGAAACACGGATCCGGTAAAAAACAGCTTCACCGATAGGGACTCATTGGCGTGGACGTAGGGTGCCAAGTTGAGCTCGAACTCCGTTTTCTCCGAGTTGGCTTGGGCAATCCAAGATTGACCGTTGACACCGGCCAGCAAATATCCCGGTTTCTCTGTGGTAATCTTGATCGTCGAACTGCCGGGTGGAAGGGTAACTTGCAACGTATCGTAATCGTTCCCGTTGTTGTAGGCGAGCATCACTCCTTGATCCGAATTTGTCAGCGTTTCGGTTACATTCTCATTCTGGACAACACGTTCGGGATTGAAGAATGGATCCCGTTCCAGTCGGGCTATCCCGTCATGAACCTCCCCGAAAGCGGGCTTCGTCGTCCCATTCAGCCGAACCAAGCCGAAAGATTGTTCATATTCGCCTTTGCGCGTCGAGCTATTGTCCATGTAGCTCCAAATATGAAATCCGCGCAGCTTGTTATGAAAAACCCCATCGGACTTGTTCGCTTTCTCCAATTCCGCCAGCAAACGGCGGTAATACATCAATTGCTGCTGCTCCGTACCGGCATATTTTTCTTTCTTCCTCCAGGTAATGTCCGGAAAATGTTCAGTCACCGACGTGAAGCCGTTTTCACATAAAATGACATCCTTCGATCCCGCATAGTTGTCGATCCAGAACCGGATAATGTCGATCGTCGACTTCGGGTCCGTCACATCGGGCTCCTGTCCTTTCACGACATTCAGATGATACGTATCGACGCCCAAATAATCGGAAGCCGCCACCACCTCAAGCAACCATTGGTTCGCCTTCGTCCCCTTCCGGTATATCGAGTCCGGATCGAGCGGATCGCCGTTGACGATGGGAACAAGCTTCAACTGCTCCTGCATGCCCAAATCGGCGGCGGCGTGGCGTGCCGTTTTGGCTGCCTCGACGTACCACTCGCTCCACTCCTTCGTTCTTGTCCCCTCATAATCTTTCGACAGTAAGTAGTTCGAATTGATTTCGTAATCGATGGTCAGCATAACCGAGCCGGCTTCCTTGAGCAGTTCTTGAACGTAGGCATAGAGGAACCGCTTGGCTGCGGCTCGCGTTTCCGGATCGGTGATTCTCGGATAATAAAAATCGGGGATTGTCTGCTTCTGTTTCGTAATTTGCTTGCTGAAGCTGATATTCACGGAGGTGATGGGCGTCTCGCCGTAACGGTGCGATTTCTTCACATTGTCAAATACACCGTTCCACCGATATTCCCCCTTCTTCACCTCAATCGTTTTCCAGTCTCTGAAATCAATGCGGCTCGTCGTTCTTTTGCCAAAATCGCGAAACACCAAGTCCTGCTTATTGGGGCTCGGCCAGAAACCGAAGGCCAACCCGGTCGGATTCGGCTTGACGGTCAGCTTCTCCACACTGAGCTTCGCGTCCGGCACCTGCGGCTGGCCACTATCTTCTTGCTTGCAGCCAATGAGCGTCACAACCAGGCAAAGGCAAATCATGATCTGGAATGTAAAATGCCATCGACGGTTCGTTTTCAGTTGTTTCCGTCCCCTCCGCATTAATTTCACTTAAAGCCATGAATGCGCAAACAAAAAGCGGTTTCATTTTAGTGACTTCCATCTCATTTCCCGGTGTGCAGGAAACGAAATTTTATTTTTTTTATTATCAATCACATAAATTGTATCTTCGATCCCACCATGTGTCAAAAATTTTTTCGTATTTATTATGTTGTTTAACTTATTGAACTTGGACTGTAGATTCCGGTGTAAAATCAAGGAACCTGCTCCGAGGAGCCGGTTCCTTAATGTTGGCCGCCTAATTCGAGTGTTAGATAGTTTACGGCATCATCTCTCATTCCATCCCGCACCAATCCACGATCGTCAAGGCATAAAGCTGGATCAACTGCAAATAGTGTTCGACTTCGATGAACTCATCTGGCGCATGGGCGTTGCCGCCTCTTGGCCCCCACACGATCGCAGGAATATCGCTATATTGTTCGAAAATAAAGGCGTCGCAGGCAAAAGGCGCGCCTTGGATCGTTACGCGATCGGGGGCAACCGACGCCATTGCGCGTTCCGCCGTTGCGATGAGCGGGTGCCCTGGGGCCAGGCTGGCGCCGGGCAGGAAGCGTATCAACTTCTCGAATTGGGGCGGATGGTCCCGCAACAGTTCGTCCTGCGCCGCCCGCGCCAGACAAAATTCGGTGAACTCCCGATACAACTCCACCTCGCTTGTCCCGGGAAAGCATTGGATCCACACATCGATCGTGCAGATGCCGGGAGCCCGATCGAACAGCGGAAGCGACATATCGCCTCCGCGAATACCTTGCAGGTAGCAAGTCAGGGGAGGTCCGCTTTGGAACCATGGGTTGTCGCTCGACTTGCGGCAATACCATGAATCGAATTGGCGAAATATTTCGACAAAGCGCGCGGCGGCAAACACCGGGTTTATGATCGCCTCCCCACTGAAGTCCCGCCCCGTGCGCCCGGCGAAGGCGACCCGCATCATGATTCCGCCTTGAGTCGCCGCGCAAATGATCAAATTCGACGGCTCCGGGACGATCACCGCATCGGCATGATGGCCGCGCAGGCGGCTCGCCAACGTCCCGTTGGCCCCGCCGAATTCTTCGTCGACCACCGTTTCGATGCATACGTCGCCACGCAGTCTCACACCCAACTCACCGAGCGCCAGCATCGCCAGCATAGCCGCA
>JAJFMO010000208.1 GCA_020697475.1 Paenibacillaceae bacterium
GATAGGTTTTAAGGGCTCTTGACCCGTCACACCCCTATCTTACGAGGCGTTCCATTATTTGTCTAAGTCCAAATCTTAGCACCTACAGGAATGTTTAGAGTGATAGAACGATAGATTAGTTCGGTTAACGGACGTGGTGGCAGCTTAGAACGCCTATTCGTTGATTTCCGTGGAGATTATTGTCTCGAAGATGCCAGGGTGGCCGTTAGAAATCGCAAGTCGCAAAATTTCGCTTCTAAGACGCCAGGTTGGCCGTCAGCGGTTTCAGCGCGTTCAGCAAGCTCAGCGGTTTCAGCAAGCTCAGCGAGTTCAGCAAGCTCAGCGAGTTCGGCAGGTACTCCCCGCCACTATCCCGCTACCTCACCCAAACAAAAAAGCATCAGTCGCACAAAGCGGCTGATGCTTTTATTAAACCGGAGGCAACTCCGGCCTGGGGTCGACAAACGGTTGAAACATATAGCCGCGATCCAGCTTGACAATTTTGCGATTGGCTTTGCGGATCATCACTTCCCGCTCGTTCCAAGCCACCACAATGCCTTTTACATCGTTCTCCGGAGAAATATCGCGGATCACTCTCAGCAAAGTTCCATTCACCCGGAATTGGTCCAGTTGCTCGTCGTTGATCATCCCGCAACCTCCAAAGAAAAACTGGCTATATTATCCCACATGTTCCTTAGAATCATTCTTCTCATACCAATAATCCAACACCGTTGACGACATGACGCGTTTCTTGATGTACTCAATCTGTTGCTTGGAAAATTGCGGTTCCCAATCGATCGACAATTCGACGCAAAGCTTTACAACCGTCAACAACTCGGACCACGCCACATATCTCTTATACCAAAAAAACTGAGGATGTTCGATCATATAGGGATACAAATCATCGAACTCCGTATGCTTGCAGTCCAGAGCGCGTTCGAAATGCGTCTTGGCTTCGGACAGCTTCGCCGATAAGAAATCTGCTGGCAAATGAATATTCCCCATAGTACGCCCTCCTCTCATCCCTTTCAACCATTATAAATGAAAAAAACCACACAGGGAAGTAGGTTGAGTCCAGAAAAATATGGTCTGAGTCCGAATCAGTCCGACCAGCAGATCGTTCCGCCGGAAAGATCGGCAATACCGACCAACGATTCGACACGGATACCGAGTTCGCGGATCGTTCTGGCTCCGGCTTGGAACGTCTTCTCCACAACAACGCCAAGCCCTGCCAGCTCAGCCCCGGACTTCTCAATGATGCGAATCAATCCGCGAGCGGCATCGCCGTTGGCAATAATATCGTCAATTATGAGCACATTATCATTCTCGTTCAAAAATTTGCGCGATACGACGATGTCGGTTACGATCCCTTTCGTAAACGACGGCACCCGCTCACACCACGATTCACCCTCGAGACCCAGCGTCTTCTTACGGCGCGCGAAAATCAGCGGCACCCCAAGCGCGTAGGCTGTGGCCATTGCTGGAGGAATACCTGAGGACTCGATCGTGATCACTTTCGTAATCGGCTCTGCGGAGAACCGCTCGGCGAATTGCCGGCCAACTTCCATCATCAATTCAGGATCCACTTGGTGATTCAAGACAGCATCGAGATTTAAGACCTGCTCGGAGAGCACGACCCCTTCCTCCAGAATGCGTTTTTTTAACCATTCCATGCTTCATGCCTCCTCGCATCGGCTTTATGCCATTCTACAGAATAGGCAAGTAGGATTCAAGTCCTATCTTAAAGCTTTTCCAAGGCGCTTGCGCAACTTTTATTTGTCACAAACGGTCTATAATGATGAGAACTCGCAAAATGAGTATCCCTGACACGAGTACCCCTTTTCTGAAAATGAAAAACAACGTTTTTGAAAAAAATTGAGTTATTTTCATTCTATATGCTCTTTGTGGGAATCCCGGCCAACCGCTATGATTGTTACTGTTATTCATAACAAATTTTTAAGGGGAGGAGGGGTTCGCGTTGAAAACAAGTGGCTTACGGGTTTATTGGTTATCCTTCTGTTGGGCAACACTATTGTTGTTGGCCGCCGGATGCCAGGCGCCGCACAACGGCGACGGGGCTTCCGCGGCGACCAAGACGCCAGCTGCAACGGATACGGCTGTCACGGGAACCCCGCAACCCGCAGTTGCGGCGAAACCTCCATCTACTGAGCCACCCTCTAAGCCGTCAACCGAGAACGCACTTGCCGAGGCTACGGAGAACGCAGGCACCCCGGTTTTGACGGCTCAGACGACCCAGACTTTCGATACAGCACAAGACGGCAAGCCGGAATCTGAGACGGAAGCCGGCCTCAAGTCGAAGCAAGCCAAAGAACCGGCGACAGAAGCTTCGGAAACATCGATTCTCGGAGTGGCGGAAGATCAGCCTGCTGCGGTTACCGGCAAGACGAAGACGGAATCGCATCAGAAATTCAGTTCGGCCAATCCAACCTTAATGGGACTGCAGATTTCCGTTCCCCGCAAATCCGTTGTCTCCCAATACGGGAACCCTGTTCGAACATTCGTGATGGATGACGGAGTAAACCCTGTTTACGTATCCGAGTACAAAGGGTTTACCGTCGGGTTCACGAAGCAGGATCAACTGGAATTTGTGGAAGTCAATTCAGCTTCCGTCGATCCCGGATTGAATGGACTGCGTTGGGGCGATCATGCCGACAAGGCGTTGAAGGCGCTCGGCATGCCGGAGACGAATACCGGATATGTAATATCCTACAAAGGCAAGAATGCCGTCCTGAAGCTGGATATAGACCCGAAGACAGAAGTAATTCGCTCGATCAAACTGTTTGCCAAGTCGAATTGACAAGAACTGGAGAATACTTTTTCCCCAGTTCTTTTTTTGAGTTAAACTTGCCGTCCCCAATCCAAATCGCTTATCAAAATAAACCCCGAAGCGTTGCGCATCCTTCCTCCTGCTTCCATCCATTCGAGGATCGCCCGTTTCAGCGTTGTATCGCGGGGCGCGCTGTCCAAATCGACAGGGTAGCGGCCGAACACGCGGCTAAGCGCAGACGTATCGTTGGACAGTACGGGCATCAAATAAAATTCCCGTTGAAAACGGACGATGTTCGACTCCTTCGGCAGAAGAAGGCGAAGCTGCGGATCCATCAGCCATGAGGAGCAAGTGAAAGCACGGATCGTATACTCTTTAAAATGTACCGCATAGAACGTTTGCGCAAGGGCGATCGATTCGCCGCATCGGTCGAAGTCCATTTTGCCGTCTTCGGGGATGTGAATATCGAGCACAGTCTCGCCCCGCTCAAGGACGACGCGCCAGTCCTGCATAGAAAGCGCGACCGGCTCCCGCCGGATAAACCCGCGAGGGTCAATCGGATAACCCGTTACTTGGCCGTCCTCCTCGCGAAGTTCGGTTCTCCAGCCTGTTTCGTCGTCGACAATGCCATTTGTGCCATTAATCAAACCGTCGCCGCGCACTTGAGTATCAGCTTCGCACAACGCGATCGTCCGCGACTCCACCTTATGACTGTACACCCGCGCTTTGGCACGAAGCGGGCGAAGCATAAACTGCAGTCGACCGAGCCGAAACAGCTCCCCTTTCACATGGTGAAGCAGCCAGTTTAATTGATCCAGTCCCCACTCCCCATGTGCCTCGCGATAAGAGCGCATCCACAAGCTTAAATCGGCGAACGTGTCGATCATCGTTTGGCGCGGAATATTCCGGTACGAGTATATCGCTTCCGCAAACGGCATCCCCGAAACGACGACAACGACGGCCAGCATCCCCGCGTCGCGCCCCATCGTCGCCGACAAAACCGGCCAATGGCGGATCAGCTCCCGCGAATCGCCGCCCTGGCGAAACAACCGACAATGCAGGTGCCAGCACAAGCGGACCAGCGCCGGGCGCTCTCGAATGAGCCGGCATGTCCGGCGGAAAGCATCGAGCGCCTCATCGCAGAGCTTAAGAACCGGTTGCCACCGGTCAAGCCAAGTATCTTGCAAGAAATCGATCTCCATCGTCTTCGCGGGGAAATCGAGTTGCGTTTCCCGCCAACTCTCCCTCAGCATATCATGAAGGAGATCCGGAGCAAGCTGTTGAACGCATTCTTCAATTGTCAAAGCGCATTCCTCTTCTTTCCGAACGAATCAATCTTACCTAATCGTACCATGAGGGCGATTCAGAATACTAGCGACTTTTCACCGCATCCGTGCTATAATCTGCGTGATTCCAACGCTGGCATCAACCCAAACCCATGATAAGCGAGGCGCCGATCTATGCTTAGATTTTACAAACTTATACTTGGTTGCTTGCTCATTCCGTTGACGATGGCCGGATGCGACGGAGCGGGTGGAGATGGCGTCGCAAGCGGCGGCAACGTCAGCCAACCCTCGGAACGGGGTTCAACCAAGACGCAGCAACCGGCCCCTGCCGCTCAATCCGAGCTTGCAGCGAAACCGCCGGCGGCCCCCGATCTCCGACCGACTCTATTGCTGGACGCGGCGACTCTCTCCGACCGCAAGCAAGTCTTAAACGGCCAACCTGACTCCCCTTACCTTCCCGCATACAAGAAATTGCTCTCCGACGCGGACAAAGCGTTGCAAACAAAGCCCATTTCCGTGATGGATAAAACCGGAACTCCCCCCAGCGGCGACAAGCACGAATACATGAGCATGGCTCCCTATTGGTGGCCGGACACGAACAAACCCGACGGCTTGCCCTACGTCAAACAGGACGGTAAGACGAACCCTGAGGGGATGACGGATAAATACGACAAGAGTAATTGGGGCAAAATGTCCTCCTCCGTCACCTCTTTGGCGCTGGCTTACTATTTTTCAGGCAAAGAAATGTATGCAGATCACGCCGCGCAGCTGTTGCGCGTCTGGTTTCTCGATCCGGCAACAAAGATGAACCCGAACATGAATTACGGGCAAAGTGTGCCCGGGCGAGCGGATGGAAGAAAAGAAGGGGTGCTGGAATCGCAAAATTTGCTCGATATCGTGGACGACTCGGTATTGCTGCAAGGCTCCAAAGCTTGGACGGATCAGGACCATGCCGCCTTACTTGAATGGATCGCCGATTATCTCAAATGGCTCGCAAGCAACAAACTCGCGCTCGACGAGCGCAAGTCGACGAACAACCACGGCACATGGTACGACGCCATCTATGTCGGGCTGTCGATCGCCGACGGCGATCCAAGCGGCGCGGCGGCTTACATGAAGAAGACGACGATCCCGAGAATCGCTGCGCAGATCGCGCCGGACGGCTCGATGCCGCTGGAGATGTCACGCACCCGCTCGTTGCATTATCCGCTGTACAATTTGAAGCCGTTCACTATGTTGGCGATATTCGGAGACAAAGTCGGGGTAGATCTGTGGGGATACGCTTCCGAGGATGGACGCAGCGTTCATCAGGCGTATACGTTTCTGGCGCCTTACTTGAACGGCAAGCCATGGCCTTATGCACAAATCCGCGTCGAAAACGAGTCGGAATTCGCCCGTTTCATGCGGCTGGCGGCCATCCGTTACAACGACCCCTCCTATGCTCAAGCAGCGGATCACATTCTGGGGAACGGCAAAACGACGTCGCGGATCAACTTGATCGCACCGACGCCGTCCTTTTAAGCTTTGGCTTTACGCCTATAGTGTAAGTAAATGAGAACGCCGACGGCAATGAGCACGACAGCGGCGATCGCTGCCAGCCAGGCATGCTGTTTGACGAAATCGTGCAAGACGCCCAAGTTGTTGCCGATCAACCGGCCAAGCGTCAGGAACGTTAAGCACCACACGAACGCGCCCACCCCGGCGTACAACAAATACCGCCACAGCGGCACCCCGCTGATGCCCGCCAAATAACAGGACAAATGGCGAACGCCGGGGATGAAGTAACTGAAGCTGACCGTCCAGATTCCGTATTTCTGAAACCACAACTCCGCTCTGGTGAGCCGCGCGGGAGTCAACTTGATCCATTTGCCCATGCGATATAGAAAAGGTTTCCCTACCCGCTTGCCGAGCGCATAGCTGACCGTCATGCCCGTCATCGTTCCGGCGAAAGTGACCGCGAGAGAGCCCGGGAAAGTGAGCGGGCCGTATACGGTAAGCGAGCCCACGAACGTCATCAGCGTCTCGTCGGGAATCGGCAAGCCGATAATGCCCAGCGCCAGCAATCCGTACAGGGCGATATAGCCGTATTGTGCCAATAAATCGAAGATTGTTTGCTGCACGCTGATGGACACACCCCGAACCGAATATTATTGTGTACATTCAATAGTATCAGAAACGGGACAAATTCCCAAGGACGTGTCATCGGCCGAATCCGCTTCTCATAAGTTGTACTAAGGCGGACGAGTCGGAGGGTGGGCATGTGAACAAATCGGTGAAAGTGATCCAGATCGGATTTACGTATATCGGAACGGTCGTGGGGGCCGGATTTGCCAGCGGGCAGGAGATTTTGCAGTTTTTCACCAAATACGGCAGCGTAGGGACCTGGACGATTCTGTTGTCTTTCGTGCTGTTCGCTTGGCTCGGCACGAAGCTGATGCTGCTGTCGCACGATGTCGGGGCCAAATCGTTCGAGGATTTGAATAAGTATATGTTCGGCGAGCGTGCCGGAATGTGGGTCAGCCTGTTTACGATGCTGATCCTGTTCGGCGTGACAACGGTCATGCTGGCCGGCGCCGGGTCGTTGTTCGCGGAGCAACTGCATTGGTCGTATCAGATCGGGCTGTTGCTGACGTTGTTATTATCCTACCTGGTC
>JAJFMO010000209.1 GCA_020697475.1 Paenibacillaceae bacterium
GTCGGCAACGATTCCAACGCCACTTCACGGCCGGTGCGCGCGGATTCGTAAATCGCCTCGATGATCGATTGATTGGTGTATCCGGTGACGGCGTTCGTAATCGGCGTCTTACCGTTACGTACGCAATCGGCAAAATGCCGATACATGCGGAATCGCGCCGGTTCATCGCCGTGCTCAATCGTCAAATCGATGTCGGTCTCCAGCGTGCGGTCGAACCGTTCGCTCACCCATTTGCCTCCATTGCCCGAAATCGTGACCCCGCCTTCGGTGCCGAGCAGCTGGATATATTGCTTCGACTCCACTTCGATCGGCGCGGCCCAGCTTGTATCCAGCGTGAGCGTGCTCCCGTCCTCCATGCGGATCATCGCTACTGCCAAATCCTCCACATCAAAGTAACCTTCCGGATTCCAAGGCCGCGACGAGCTGATGCCTTTCCTCTGCGGGCCGATTTCGGAATAAGTGGCTCCGAACACGGACACCGGTTTCGGATTGTTCATCATGTATAACGTCAAGTCAAGAACGTGCACGCCCAAGTCGATCAACGGCCCGCCGCCCGATTCGCTCTTGCGCGTAAACCAGGTGCCCCAGCCGGGGATGCCTTTGCGGCGCGACCAAGCCATTTTGCCATGATAAATTCGGCCCAAAGCCCCGCGTTCCAGTTGCTCCTTCACCTTCATGTACACCGGTTCCCAACGGCGTTGCTGGGTGACCATCAACAATTTGCCGCTCCCCCGCTGCGTCTCGACGACTCGTCTCGCCGCTTCCAAATTCATGGCCAGCGGCTTCTCCACCGCTACATGCTTGCCCGCTTCCAGCGCGCGAACGGCTATCGGCTCGTGAAACCGGTTAGGCACCGAGATTAGCACCGCTTCAATTTCCGGGTCGGCAAGCAGGTCGGCAGGATCGCCGTATACTTTCTCTGCGCCGAATTCTTTCGCCGCCCGTTCCGCTGCCTCGCGAACGACGTCGGCCACGGCAACGAGCCGGTATTGCTCCAGTTTGGCGAAAGCTTGCATGTGTCCCCGGCTGTTCTTGCCGGTCCCAATGACGCCAATTGCAATCGGTTTCGTATTCGCTTCCATAGTTGATCCTCTCCCTATATGTAAATGTTGTGTAACTTCTCAGCACTCTAGAATGACGGTCCCCATCGGCGAGAAGCCAACGCACTTCCTGCTCAGCCTTCACCCAACGCGTACTTGCGGATCGCCGCTGCCACCCCGTGATTATCGTTGTCCAGTGTGACGCAATCGGCCGCTTGCTTAACGATCTCCTGAGCGTTCCCCATCGCCACGCCAAGTCCAGCCTCACGGATCATCGCGATGTCGTTCAAGCTGTCGCCCATGGCGATCACCTGCGACATATCGATGCCCATCATCCCGCAAACCCGGCGCAACGCCACCGCTTTGTTCACGCCGAGCGGATTGATCTCCAGGTTGTTCGGATGTGAATTGGCCACTTCCAGCGTGCCCCAGCTTTCGACTTCTTTGCGGATTTGCGTCAATACCTCGAGATTTTCGTAAGAGTAACCGAATTTGAGGAACGTAACCGCATTCGGATCACCCACCCAACGATCCTTGTTAAACAAGCCTTCTATCGTGAACGACCAGTACCACGTATCGTGCCGCAGCGCGATCGCACGCAGCTTGTCCACCTGTTCTTTGGCCAATGTTTCCCGATGCAATAAATCCCGCTCGCGCGGTGCGCGCCAAACTTCCCCTCCGTTCACGGTAATGAGCGGCGCCTGCAAACCGATCTCCTCGACGAACGGCATCGCTGTCTGATAGCCCCGCCCAGTCGCGAACATCACGGTTACTCCCGCTTTATTCGCCTCGATGATCGCCTCGCGGTTTTCGGCGGAAATTTTCTGCTCTTCATTTAAAATCGTCCCATCCATATCCAACGCAACCAGCTTGTACTTCCCCATGTTTCTCCTCCGTCATGATGCAAAATAGTTAAGGCCATCCCGCCCAGTTCTGTCCGAAGCTACAGGCTTAAGGCTATATGTGGTCTACACCGCAAAAGCAGGCCGGTTAGCCTCCTGCAGGAACGCCGCATGCCACAGCGCGAAAATGTACACCGCCCACAGCCGGCGCGAGTAGTCGCCCTGCCCGTTGCGGTGAAGCTGCAGCATCCGCTCCGCCTCCTTCAGCTGGATGAAGCTGTCGATGCCGCTGCCCTTGATCTGCTCCAGCATCGTCCCGCCCAGCTC
This sequence comes from Paenibacillaceae bacterium, assembly GCA_020697475.1. GTDB lineage: Bacteria > Bacillota > Bacilli > Paenibacillales > NBRC-103111 > JAJFMO01. The sequence continues at coordinate 2,210 of JAJFMO010000209.1, forward strand.
TCCTTCGCGCAGCCAATCGCGCAGCGGCACCGGAAAGCCGAGCTTCGGGCGGTGCAGCACGAATTCCGGCACGATACCTTCCATCGCCTTGCGGAACACATACTTCGTCGTCCCTTTGGCCGTCTTGTAATCGTCAGGGATGCGACGCGCCACGTCGAACAGCTTGCGATCGAGGAACGGCACACGCAGTTCCAGCGAATGCGCCATCGTCATCTTGTCCGCCTTCATGAGAATATCGCCCGGCAGCCACAAATTCAGATCGACGTACTGCATGCGGGATACCGGATCGAGATGCTTCGTGCGGGCGTAAAATTTCCCCGTGATATCCAGCGGACTGTGGTATCCCGCCAACAACTCGCGCCCAACCTGCAACAATTCCGCCTTCATATCCTCGGTAAAAATTTTCGCATTGCCGATGAACCGCTCCTCGAGCGGAGTCGTGCCGCGCAGAATGTAGTTGCGCCCGGTCAGCCCGGCCGGCAACAGCTGCGCGAGTCGGTGCAGCAGCCGCTTAGCCGGCAGCGGCAGCCATGCGAGCGGCCGCAGCGCCTGCGGCTCGCGGTAGATGCGATAGCCGCCGAACAACTCGTCGGCGCCTTCCCCGGAGAGCACGACGGTCACGTGCTCTCGAGCCAATTGCGCCACATGGTACAGCGCAATCGCCGAAGGATCGGCCACCGGCTCGTCCTGGTGCCAGATCGCTTTGGGCAAGGCGGCGAAAAAATCGCCTTTCGTAATGAGCTTGGCGTAATGCTCGGTGCCGAGCGCTTCTGCCGTCTGAGCCGCCACCCCCGTCTCATTGTTCGGCCCGGCGAAGCCGACCGAAAACGTGCGGATCGGCTCGATCGCTTTCATCCCGGCGGCGATCGCCGTCGAGTCGATCCCGCTCGACAGGAAGCAGCCGCGCTCCACGTCGCTCACCATATGTGCACGCACCGATTCCTTCACCGTCTCGCGCACTTCCTCCACGTAGTCGGCGAACGGGCGGCGAACCGGCTCCAGCATCGGATCCCAGTACCGCTGCAAGCTGACCCGGCCGTCCGGCGCCACCTTCACCCAATGTCCAGGCGCAAGCTTGTAGATACCTTCGAGCATCGTGTTCGGCTCCGGCACGAATTGGAACGACAAGTAGTTCAGCAAGCTCTCCGTCCGCACCGCACGCCGGATTCCTCCGGAAGCGAGCAGGCTCTTAATCTCCGACGCGAACAGGAACCTCTCCCGATCCGTAAAATAATAGAACGGTTTAATCCCGAACGGGTCGCGAGCGCCGAACAATTGGCGGTTTCGCCGATCCCAGATGACGAAGGAGAACATGCCGCGTAAATAGTCTACACACCTGTCCCCGTATTCCTCGTACAAATGCACGATCACTTCCGTATCGCTGTGTGTCCGGAACGTATGCCCAAGCCCAGTCAGACGATCCCGCAGTTCCTTATAATTGTAAATTTCCCCGTTAAAAACGATCCACACCGACTCGTCCTCGTTGCACAACGGTTGATGTCCTTCAGCCAGATCGATAATCGACAGCCTGCGAAAGCCGAGCCCGATATGCGGCTCTATATGATACCCCACATCGTCCGGCCCCCTGTGCCGAATCACCTCGGTCATCCGCTCAAGCTCCGCTCGGTCCGGCTCCCCGGCCTCGAAGCAATAAATCCCGGCAATTCCGCACATATGCTGTAAAATCCTCCTACACTATTATTGCTGATTCGCGGGCTTTGCCGGATGCGGCGTCCCGTCCAACCCGATATATTCATCATACGCCTGAAAAATTTTCCGGGCGATTGGCGCCGCTCCCCAAGAGCCGTATCCGCCTTCGGGTACAACCACCGCTACTGCCAGTGTCGGGTTCTCCAACGGCGCGAAAGCGATGAACACCGCGTTCGACACATCGTGCCCGCCGACCGATTGGGTCGACGTTCCCGTCTTCGCCGCTACAACGTATGGAAAGCCATCGAAGCCTTCCTTATGCACCTTGATCATCCCTTGGAAGATCGAATTCCAGTCCTCATTAGGGAACGACACCTCGTTCAGCACTTCCGGCTCCGTCTGCTTCACCAGTTCCCCGTCGTACGTCGTGATCTTGTCGACGAACTGCGGCTTCATCCGCTTGCCCTTGCTTCCGAGCATCGCCGCATACTGCGCAAGCTGCAGCGTCGTGTACCTCGCCTGCTGACCCCACGAAGCGCGCACGAGCGCCGACTGGTAAGAGTCCAGCCCTTTGGCCACGTTCGTGTAATAGTCCAAGCCCCCTGCGTACTCGTTCGGCAGCCCGCTTTCCGTCAATACGCCTAGACCGAATTGCTTCATGAACGCGTCCCAGACATCAAGCCCTTTCACCCCATATTTGAGCGCCAACGGATTACCGACCATGGCCGACATGAACACGTTGGACGAATATTGGATGGCCAGCCTCGGGTTTATACTGCCGTACGCCGAATTGTTATCGTTGGAAATATGCGCGCTGTTGTTCCGCCCGAAGTAGAACGTCCCGGAATCGTAATACGTCGTGGATGGCGTAATGAAGCCTTCCTGATAGCCAAGCAAAATCGTCAACGGCTTCACCGTCGATCCCAAGTATACGATCGAATTGGCGTGCTTCGGCAAGTCTTTCTCGGGATAGTCCGGATAGGACGCCGTAATCGTCCCGTTGTTCACGAACTGCTTGATCTTGTTGTACTCCTCCGCAGGCACGGAGCCGCCGGTCCACACGTTCGGATCATAATCCGGCATACTCGCCATCGCGATCACATTGCCCGTCTTGACCTCCATCGCCACTGCATATCCCGAACGCGCGTCTGGGGCATATTCGAACGGATTTTTCGACACGCGAATTTTCGGCAGTTGATCCATGATCGCCTGCTCGGTCGCCAGCTGCACATCCTTTTGAACCGTCAAATACAGGTTATCGCCCTTCTGCGGCTTCGTGATCGTGGCCGGGCCGACGATCTTCTGCGCAGCGTTGACCGGATAGCTCTTCTCCCCGTTCTTCCCCCGCAACTCTTCCTGATACATAAACTCCAGCCCGTCGAAGCCGACGTCCTCGGTCGGGGTTTGCAAATATTCGTCCTTATGCTCGGTATAATAATCGAGATACGAGTTGCTGACCCCGATTGCCGTCGAGAACGGCCGGACATAGCCGATCAACTGCACCGCAATCGTATTTTCCTTATCGTAAGCCCGCGCGCTTTCCTCCATAATTTCCAGACCTTTGAACTCGTCGCGGTGCTCCATCATATACGCTATTTCCCGCTGCGACAAATTCGCCTTGATTCTGCGCGGCACGAAGCTGTAGCTTGGCCGCTTGCCCGTATCCTGCATCGACAAGTCGAACCCGACGTCCATCCGTCGAATAATTTCATTGGCCGACAGCGGCAGAGCATCGGGATCCCCATTCTCCGCAAACACTTTTTCCAGCCTCTCGGCCATATCGACGATCTGCTGCTTCGTTCCCCCCGCCCCATAGCGGTAGAACAGCGACTGAACGGAATACGTCCAGGCAATCGGATAATTGTCCTTGTCGAAAATATTGCCGCGAATCGGAGCGATTGCGTTCGTCCGCGTCGTGTTGAGCATCTCCTTCTCGGACAGCTGCTTGCCTTCTACGAATTGAAGCAACGCCAGCTTCACTATGAGAATGGAAAACAGCACGAAGATACAGAAAAAGAACGCATTGATCCGAAAGGAAAAATGCCTTCTTTTGACCATCTCCAGATTTTGCGGGTCTTCCATCGTCTTGTTTCGCTTCATTGCCGCTTTCCCTTTCCCCCAACATATATTGAGTGTACCATACCTGCGCTTGTTTTTTAAAACATCCGGTTCGGAAGTCCGGTAAATACCTGTTGTCGCGTGAATTTATTCACCGGATTTGATCCCTTAAAATCTTGCTAAAGGTCAAACTTCTTTAATATGCGTGTCGTAGAAATGTGGGGGGTTGAACCAATTGCCGCCGCTGCCGACCCATGTCGAATCGAGCGGCACCCAAGCGTCTTTCTCGCTCAAATAAACGACATTCCAAGCGTGTGGACCGTAGCCTCCTTGCCCGTCATAACCGAGACCCGTCTCCACCTTCACCTGCAGCCCGACCGCCCTTGCCATCGCCGCGTACAGCCGCGAATAGTCGATGCATACACCTTTGCGCGTCATGAACGTCTCCTCCGGGTCTTGCTCATGCCATTGCCGCCGCTCTTCGTAGTTCTTCACTTTGTCCCAGTCGTAGCTGACCCGTGTGCCTACCCATTCGTACAGCTTGCGCGCCTTCTCCTCGTCGGTCGTCGAGTCGGAGGTGATCTGCTTGGCCGCATCGACGATATCGCCGGGGACGTTCGCATCGATAATCTCATATTTTCTTTGTAAAATGTGGCTGAATTCCGCTTCCACCGCCCGGGTGAACACCGGCGCCTTCTCGGCGATGTAATCGCCGGTGAACGGCTGGATCACCTCGGTCGCGCCCCGCTGATACATCGCCGA
>JAJFMO010000210.1 GCA_020697475.1 Paenibacillaceae bacterium
CTCCTCGTCCTCGTTTCCGTGGCTTGCAATGCACCAGGTCGCCCAGCCGGACCGGTAACGCTCCGGCAAGACGTCGCCTGGCGCCAGCCCCCATCCGGTTACCGTCACGCCGGTCGCAGCGGTCTCAAACGAACCGGTGTCGTACCCGGTTTGGTTGACGCATTTGTTCGATTCCTTGACCAAATATAGCGCTTCTTCACCTTGCCGGAGCCCGAACAAGCTGGCCCAATCGCATTCAACGACTTCTGCAGCATCCCTGTCGGACGCCGCCCAAGTCTCCTCCCGCAACAACTCCGTCTCCGGAGTGTTGCGCTTCTGCGTATGGTTGTAATACCCGACCGCGTGCCTCACCGTTCCTTCCATCGTCGCGGGAATACGCTCGACAGCCGCGGACGACTCCTCCCGTCCCGCAGTCACCGCCCCATACCCTTCCAGCGCCTGGGCGTGCAACTGGGTACGCAGCCCTGGCGCATCCGGATAAATCCACAGTTCCCACTTCACTCGCAACCTCTGGCTCGGGTATTCGATTTCCGCAACTACCGCGAGGTGTGGCGACGTAAACGGGTCGGACTCGACACGCCGACCGTTCAGCGCAATCAGCACCGCATCCGCCCCAGGCTCAGCTCCGTCCGGCAATTGCCAGTCTGCTCCCGCACTTGGCGCTACCCGAACCCACTCGTAACCGGTCGAATGCCGAACTAGACTGACGGTGGCGAAGCCGCTTCCCGTCCACTGCCATAGCCGCTTGAGTTGTCCGGTGTCCGCCGTCAACAATAGATTTTCAAAGCTTGCGCCCGCCGTTTGCAAGTTGATATAAAAATTTTTATCCATAAGTTCCATCCCGATTCCTTTCCTTGATCCGAAATTTTGATACAATATTGATCACAACAAAAGCATATCAGAACAGAAACAGGCATGTCGATAATAAATAGTTGACGATATGATACAATATTGACCTGACTTTTGATCCGCCGAAGAGGTGAACTCGATGCTTATTACCGTGAATGCGCGAACCGATTATAAAGGAACGTACCGCTTCCTATTCGAAGACTCCGATCTGGCAAACTATCCCGTTTATTTGAACGCAGTCGCCTGGCAGAAGGCGGGCTCCGCCCCATATACGTTTATCGGCAACCACCGCAAAGATGCCAAAATCTTGTTTAAATACACGTTATCGGGGCGGGGCGCCGTCCGGATCGGAGAACAACGATACGACCTGACCCCGGGCAAAGCTTTTTTCGTCAAAATTCCGAGCGATCACCATTACTTCCTGCCTAAAGACAGCGACCACTGGGAATACGTGTATCTCGCTTGGACAGAAGCGCAGAACGACGTTTACTTCGAACAGATCGCGGCCAAGGGAGGGCAACTGTTCGATCTCACGCTGGAGCATCCGCTCATTCGCTTGCTGCTTTCCATTCATCGTAAAGCCTCGCAGCATGAAATTCGCGATATTTACACCGCCGCTCATGTCGCTTTCGAATTTGTCATGAAGTTGTTGCAGCATTGCCACCGTCATCAGGCCGAACAGCGGGAGTTAACGCCCAGTGTTCAGTCAGCCATGGAATATATGGAGAACAATTACTCCACCGCGGATTTGGACGAGATCGCGCTTTCCGTCCGGCTTACCAAATTTCATCTAATCCGTCTGTTTCAGAAAGAAACCGGACTCACTCCCCATCAACATCTGACTAACATCCGAATGAAAAAAGCGATGGGACTGCTGGCGGGCACCCGCCTGACATTGAACGAAATCGCCAAACAAACGGGTTACGCCCAGGCCAATTATTTATGCCGAGTGTTCCAAAAACAGTTCGGCATCACCCCGGGCCAACTGCGCGCGGACCTGAAGCGTCCGTAAGAGCAGAAAGAGAAAAAAGCAGGATGGCGAACGTAACGTCCGCATATCCTGCTTTTTCGTATGGACCTGTCAAGTTATTATTCAGCCACCGGCGGATTCGGCGCCGTTTGACCTTCTTGACCCGGCTTTCTATCGGCACGGGGCTGATGTTTCATCTCCACAAACTTCTTGATATGGTCGGTCATTCCGTCCTTGATCTTCTGAATCAGCACATCTTCGCTGATGCCCTTCTCTTGGGCAATTTCTGCCAGCGACTTGCCGCTCTTCAATCCCGCTTCCAACTCATCCTTCGAGATCCCGAGGTCGGTCGACAACGTATCGTTCATGCCGAACATCGGTCCCATCGGCCCTTTCGGCCCACCTGGCATCATACCGCCCGGATGCGGCCCGAACCCGTGGCCCCTCCCGCCCATGTCGGGACGTTTGTCCATCGGCTTCATCGGTTGATTCAACAGCTTGTCGATTATTGTCGCTTCGTTTTCTTTGATCTTATCGGCTTGCTCTTGCGTCATCTTGCCGTTCGCGACCGCTTCGCTCAATTTGCTGTTGATCGAATCCTCGATCTTTTGCTTCAGCTCATCCGCACTCCAACCTTTTTGCTCCTGAGCGATTTGGGCTAGCGTCTTGCCGTCCTTCACCGCGTCGAGGAAAGCCTGCTTATCTATTCCGAGCAGTTCCTCGATCCGCGGCATGAACTGTCCACCGAGCATAAAACCTTTGCCGTCCCCGTTTGCCCCTCCCCGACGAGCCTCGAATTTTTGCCCAATCTCGCCTTTTACTTTGTCCAGCTTGTCCATAAACTTCTGCTTGAGATTACCTGAGTTCGATCCATCGGCTGTTGACTGCGTTTCATCGGCTTGCGCCATCGTATGCATGACGCCGAAAAATCCTCCCCCCGCCACCAACACTGCGGCTAACGTGCCGATCACGATTTTCTGCCTGAAAGTGTTCATCCCGCCATCGCCTCTTTCTTCGTCAATTGATCTTACAGACAGAAGTGTACCCAACAATTATGAACGGAGTTTGAATTACAGCTTAAACAATAATTAATATCAGATAAATATTTCCTGAGCAGGAAGTGATATATATCACAATGGCGGCGCGGCGGGTGCCTTACACTGATACGGAGGGAGGGAACTTGCGATGTTTATTAAGGATAATGCGGCTGTTCTGGGCAAAATGGAGGAACTGTGCGAGACGCTGTTGCAACAAGAACAATTCGACGAGTTGAGGGCAATGTTGGAGCGATTCGCTGCCGATGCTCGCGCGCAGGAGCAGTATGATCATTTTGCCAAGATTGGCCAGAATTTATTGGAAAAAGAACGGTCGGGAATAGAACCGACGGATGACGAGAAAGCCGGCTATGAACGGGAAGAACGGGCGGTCTATGGCAATGACGTGATCCGCCAATACTTGTATGCGAATCGGGAATTTGATCAGCTCAAGCAGATGATCGATCAGTATTTCTCCAAGACGGTTGAGACGGGGCGAGTTCCGGGAGGCAGGGAGCTCATTCGGCCGATTCGCGGCTGCGGCTCGCATAAATCAACCTGACCCGGGGAGGGAATCCAGATGAATCAAACGGCGCAGAACGACGGGATTTCGGAAGAGGAGTGCTTCGACCGGTCGATGCTTTTGGGGGATCTTGTTGCGGAGCTTCCGGCAGCGGCTCAAGTGTTGAAGTCGTTCAAAATCGATTTTTGCTGCGGTGGGAATCGGCCGTTCCGCGATGTTGTGAAAGAGCACGGTTTGGATGAAAATGAAGTGGTTCGAGCATTGAACGAAGCATGCAGGCAGAGTGTGAGCACTGGCTCGGGAATCGATGCGGCCAATTGGCTAGAGCTGCCTTTGAGTGATTTGATCAACTATATTGTGCGTAATCATCACCAATATTTATACCATACGTTACCGGAATTGGCACAGTACGTCATGACGATTGAGAGTGTGCATGGAGCGCGGCACCCGGAGCTGGGTCGGATTCGAAAGCTGTATGCCGAGATGAACAAGGAATTGATGGAGCATCTGCCGAAGGAGGAGCTCGATCTGTTCCCGGCGATCAAGCAGCTCGATGAGGTGCCGTCGCAAGCTAATCTGGAGCTAGTCATGAGCCAGTTGGACGACCTGGGCACCGAGCACGAGTCGTGCGGCCGGGTGCTCAAAGAGATGCGTGAGATTACATGCGATTATACGCTTCCTGAAGATGCCTGCCCGACGTATCAGTACACATTCCGGATGCTGGCGGAGCTGGAGGCTGATTTGTTCGAGCATATTCATTTGGAGAACAATATATTGTTCCCGAGGGCGGCGAAGGTTGCGGTTTGATCCTGTGGGGGGCCCAAAGGCGGGGAGGCGAAGGCTTCCCCGCCTTTTTGTTTTGGGGGTTTAAGTCGGAATATGCGCCATAACGCCGTCACCCAAACTAACTCGCTCGCCCCTGCCTCTTTTACCGCAAATAGTTTTGGTTATCGAAGCATATCCCTCCAGATACTTTCTTGGATTTAAATAAAGGCAGAAGTTGACAGACCCTATTGGTAAGTCTATACTTACGGTAATGGAGGACTTACCATGGACAATGCGTTGAAGGTCACACTTCAGCTGGCGGCGCTTGGAGATGCGATGCGGCAAACCATTTTCGAAATGTTGGCGAATAAGCCTTGTGCGGTAGCGGAGATTGCCTATCGGCTGCCGATTTCTCGCCCTGCTGTATCCCAACACCTGAAGGTGTTGAAGGACGCCGGGCTGGTTGCGTCTAAACCCTCGGGAACGCGGAACATCCACTACGTGGATCTGGAAGGAGTAGCCGTTCTGCGCAACCATTTGGACTCCTTGTGGCAGAACGCCCTGGATCAATTCAAAGCGGAGGCTGAGAAGCCTTCGAACCAAGAAGAGCATGGAGAGGAGCAATAAGAATGAGTCAAGTCAACCCGCCCAACATCTTGGCAGTGAAAAAATCATTACTTGTACATACTTCGATCGAAAACGCCTTCCGAGTCTTCACAGAACAGCATGGGGCATGGTGGCCGAAAGGCCATCACATTGGCGCCAGTGTTCCGCAGACAGCAATCATTGAGCCGTATGTCGGAGGGCGTTGGTTTGAGAGAGCCGAGGATGGCGCGGAATGCGATTGGGGACGCGTGCTAGTATGGGATCCCCCTCACCGACTTGTCCTGACGTGGGATATCGGGGCAGATTGGAAATTCGATCCCAACCTGGGAACGGAAGTCGATATTCGGTTTATCGCGGAAACTGCAGACACGACCCGAGTCGAGTTGGAGCATCGAAAACTGGATCGTTTTGGCACAGCAGCCGAAAAAATACGAGCCGTATTCGATTCTGAAGGCGGATGGGGCGGCATCTTGCGGGAATATGCTAGAGTCGTCGGCTAATAACGGTGCGGTTAGGACGTCTCACGCCCTAACCGTACTTTGTTTCGACAGCATCCCGGTGAACGCCCGGCCATACTCTCGGCAAGATTGCGTATCTTCATCCGTTGGCAACAACTCAACCTTCAGTTTATCCACTACAATTTCCGCGCCACGATCCCGCAACTTTTCTTCCAACAGATCCACTGCCGCTCCGTAGCTGTCGTAATTGGAGTCGCACGACCCGAACGCCGCGGCTTTCTTCCCTTGCAAATTTAATTCATCCAGCTCCTCGTAGAAATAAAGCGCCTCATCCGGCAGCTCCCCGTCGCCCCAAGTGCAGGAGCCTAGCAACAACCCATCATATTCGGCCAACTCGTTAGCCTTCGCGAAAAACATATCTTTCACATCGACCTCGCAACCGGTCGCGCGAATTCCGTCGGCGATCGCCTCCGCCATCTTCTCCGTATTGCCGGAAATACTTGTGTAAACCACGGTGCATTTTGCCCACATCCGAACCGCCTCCCTCATGCCGCCCAGACTACAATTTGATGCACATGATGCGGTAATGCTGCGGACCGAGCTCGCTGACGATCGCGTTGATCCCCATCGACTGCAGTCCGGCAACAATCGGCTGTGCCTTATGGGGCATATGGATTTCGATAATCGTTCCCGCAGCCGCCTGACGGACAAAATCAAAAATTTCGTTCTTCGGATGCTCGCCGCGCAACACTTTCTCCCGCACATCGAGCTTCGCCACATTACCCGCCTTTTCCACTTGAAGCATACGGTTCACCCTTTCCTCAATTCGAGTATTTAACCAGATTATCCGGCAAAAAGGTCCCGTTGAAATTGATACACATCAATCGTCGCAAAAAGAAAAACCGTCCGAGCAAGCGTCGGGCAGTTCTGGTGATATTCGGGAGGTTGTCACGGGGGAAGTTGGTGGTGGGATCCGCCACTACCCCGTTCGAGTCAGGATGTCGAGGGACATGTGCTTGTCCAGTGCATAGTTGGCCGCGCCTAGCGCCCCGCCAATGTCGCCGATTTGTGCGGTGCGAACGATCGTCCCTTGCGACAACGGCGCCATCGCCCGTTCCCGCATCACTTGATCGGCGGTGCGGACATAAAGATCGCTCGCTGTCGGAATCGATCCGCCAAGGATAATGCCCTGCGGGTTGAACAGATTGACCAGCGACGCGAGGGCGATCCCAAGGTATTCGGCGGCATGGTGCACGGCTTTCTTAGCGATGGAGTCGCCTTGTTCGGCGGCGGTGTGGCAGATGCTTTCCGCCTCCGGGAGTCCATCGGCTTCGCCAATCAAGCGCGCATACTCTTGAACGATCGCCGGCCCAGAGGACAGCAGCTGCAGACAGCCGCGATTGCCGCACGGGCACGCGGCGCCGTGCGGCTCCATCGTGATGTGCCCG
>JAJFMO010000211.1 GCA_020697475.1 Paenibacillaceae bacterium
CAGCCATTCCGAGATGCTGCCGTACCCCATGGTACAGCCAGCCCCAATATGCAGACCTGATGCCGCCATAGCCCTCCCCGCAGTATCCCGACAACCTGCTTCCCTTCGCCATCACCTTTCCAATTTTTACGAACAAATGTTTGAAATTTCCTCTTAAAAATGATATAATCCCACCTATCAGAAACTGTTGGACAGGAGCGTGAGCGATGCCGATTCAATTTGTGCTGGGCCGCGCGGGGAGCGGCAAGACGACCTGGTGCTTAGACCGGATTCGCGAGCGGCTGCTGGATGATCCGGCCGGCCCGCCGATGATTATTCTCGTGCCCGAACAGGCGACGTTTCAAGCCGAATACGCGCTCGTCTCGACTCCTGGGCTTCGCGGCATGATGCGGGCGCAAGCGCTCAGTTTTCGCCGGCTTGCTTGGCGGGTCATGCAGGAGACAGGCGGCGCCGCGCGGCTGCCGATGAACGATACGGGCAAGAAGATGCTGTTGCATCATATCATACATACCCATCGATCGAAGCTGAGAATGTTTCATCAGAGCGTCGATCAGATGGGGTTTATCGAACAATTGAATGAGTTGTTCAGCGAGTGGAAGAGGTACTGCGTCGATAGCGAAGTGTTGCGGGATCATGTTGATCGACGGATCACCTTAGCCGCCGGCCGAACCGTCGGCTCAACTGCTGGCTCAAGTGCCGGCCGGTCCGCTCTTCTCGATGACAAACTGCACGATCTCAGACTTGTATACGATAGTTTTGAAGATGAGTTGTCACGCAAGTATCTTGACGGGGAAGACCATCTGACTCTATTGGCTGCGAAGCTGTCGCAAAGCGGGTTCTTAGCCGGGGCGCATGTGTGGGTGGACGGTTTCAACGGGTTTACCCCGCAGGAATTCGCCGTAATCGAACAATTGATGAAAGCTTGTTCCGAGGTCACGATAACGCTGTGTCTGGATCGCGAATATTCCTCCTTGGAGCGTCCGCACGACTTGGATTTGTTTCATCCGACGGCTCGAACGATGGTTCGCTTGCAGGAATTAGCCGATCAAGCTCGAATTGAGCGTCACCCTTCCGTAGTTCTCGGCGGAGGCGCGTTGCCTCGGTTTGCGTCGGCGCCGCAGCTTGCCAGCCTGGAGGCGTTTTTGGCGCACCGGTCGGCCCCGTCTCCGTCTGCGCTAGTGGGTTCGCCTGAGTCCGCGTCCGGCTCAGGAATCACGATCTGCGAAGCCTCCAATCGCCGGACGGAAGTGGAAGCGGCGGCGCGGGAAATCGTGCGGCTCGTCCGCGACGAAGGGTACCGCTGGCGGGACTTGACTGTTCGCGTGCGGGAGATCGAAGTGTACGGCGATCTTTTGCAGGCTGTATTCCGGCTCCATCGCATCCCGTTCTTTATCGATCAGAAGAGATCGGTGCTGCACCACCCGTTGGTCGAATTCATCCGCTCGGGTGTCGAGGCGGTTGCGAATTCGTGGCGCTACGATGCGGTGTTCCGTTGTGTGAAGACGGAATTTTTGTATCCATTGTACCCCGATGAAGCGGCAGAGATCGGCAATCGCGAAGCGCGGCGGATGATGGATCGGCTGGAAAATTATGTTCTGGCGTTCGGGATTCACGGTTCCCGCTGGACGGACGATCGCATTTGGTCGAGGGAATTGAATGGATCGTTGGAAGACATTGAGGCGGAAGACAACGATGTGAACGAGGGAAGCGAGCGCCGCAAGCAAGAGCGGGAGGAACGGGAACAATGCCGCAGTTGGATCGTTGAACCGCTTTCCGCTTTTCAGCAAAGGATGAAGGCTGCCTCCACCATGGCTGAGATGACGGAAGGGTTGTTCCTGCTGCTTCAAGACACTCGGGTTCCCGAGAAATTGGAGCAATGGAGCCGGATGGCCGTGGAATCCGGCGATATGAGCTTAGCGCGCGAACATACCCAGGTGTGGGACAGCATAGTCGATCTGCTCGACCAGTTGGTAGAGATCATCGGGGAGGAGAAAGCTTCGCTCGACTTGTTTGCCAACCTGTTGGAGACCGGACTGACGAGTTTGCGTCTTGCCCAAGTGCCTCCGGCGCTCGATCAGGTGCTGATCGGCAGCGTGGATCGCACACGCTCAGCCCAGATGAAGCGCTGCTTCCTGCTCGGAGTGAGCGACGGGGTGTTTCCGGCGCGAATCGTTGAGGAAGGCGTGCTGACTGAAGCCGAACGCGAGAAGCTGCTTGAGCAGGGCTTGCCGATGGCCGAGGGGAGCCGACGGCGTTTGTTGGACGAACAATTCATTCTTTACTCGACTTTGTGCACGCCAAGCCATCATCTATGGTTAAGCTACGCCCTAGCGGACGAGGAGGGCAAGAAGCTGCTCCCTTCCGAGGTAATCCGCCGCATTAATCGTAAGTTCCCCGATTGCCTTAAGGTAGCGGTGCAAGGGGAACCGTCTCACAACTTGGACGAGGAGCGGCAGTTGGACTACTTCGCTGCACCGGGCAGCGTCGTTTCGTATTTGTCCGCACAGCTGCGGCAATGGCGTTCCGGGGAGACGATTTCGCCGATTTGGTGGGAAGCGTACAACTGGTTTGCCGAGTCGGCGCCTTGGCGACAGGCGCTTGAACGGTTGCGTCGCGCCTTGTTTTACAGCAATATTGAGCACTCGTTAAGGCGCGAAACGAGCCTGCAACTTTACGGCGAGACGCTCAACGCCAGCGTGTCGCGGATGGAGATGTTTGCCGCCTGCCCGTTCTCGCAATTCGCCGCGTACGGGCTGCAACTGCAGGAGCGGCGAATATATCGTCTTGCGGCGCCTGATATCGGTCAGTTGTTTCACGCCGCGCTCAGCGTCATGGCGCGACGTTTTGAGCGGGAAGGAATCGATTGGGGCACACTGGACGAGGAGCAAATTCGCGTTCAAGCGCATGCCGCCGTCGAAGAACTGACTCCACGCCTGCAGAACGAAATCTTGCTCAGCTCCGGGCGTTACGCCCAAGTTTCCCGCAAGTTGACGGAGATTGTGGCTGCGGCCGCCTCTATGCTTGGAGTTCACGCACGCAGGGGAGAGTTCCGGCCGATCGGGCTGGAGCTTGATTTTGGCCCGGGTAAACTGTTGCCTCCTTTGTCGTTCCAACTGCCGAATGGGGTGCGGATGAGGCTGCGTGGCCGGATCGACCGCGTCGATCAGGCGCAAGGGACCGCCGGCTTACTGCTGCGAATCATCGACTACAAGTCGAGCCGCAAGTCGCTTCAGCTGGACGAGCTCTACTACGGCTTGTCTTTGCAGCTCCTTGCCTACCTCGACGTTGTGCTCACCCACGCCAAACGATGGCTGGGGGAGCCGGCGAGCCCGGCAGGGGTGCTGTATTTCCATGTACATAATCCGTTGGTCTCCGGCAAGAACGCTCTTCCTGCCGATCGGGTAGAGTCCGAGAGATTCAAGCGGTTCAAAATGCGCGGCCTGCTGCTCGCAGACGCCGAGACAGCGGGATTAATGGACGACCGCCTGCTTAGCGAATTCGGACACTCGCAGCTTGTCCCCGTCGCGTTGAAGAAAGACGGGCAATTTTATCAAAATTCCTCCATCGCGTCGCCGGCGGAATGGGATATGTTGCGCGGTCATGTGCGGAATGAACTGCAATACATCGGAAGCCGGATTACCGAGGGGGATGTCGGGATCGCTCCGTACCGGCTTGTGGGGCAGACCCCATGCACGTTTTGCTCGTACAGATCAGTCTGTCAATTCGACCCGCAATACGACGGCAACGGCTATCGCCAATTGCCGGCGATGGACAAGGACGAGGCATGGCAGGCGATCGCAGCAGAGCAGGCAGGCGGGAAGCGGAGCAGGCGGTATCGGGCGGCTGTCCTGGACGATCGCGATTCGCTTCCGTTTCGCGAAATCAGTGTAGCCGCAGCGGAAACCGCCGCTGGAGAGGAGAAAGACGATGCTCCGTTCTAAACCGCAAGACAGCCGATGGACGGACGACCAGTGGGCGGCTATTACCGAGCGCGGCGGCAATTTGCTCGTTGCGGCAGCAGCAGGCTCAGGCAAGACCGCCGTGCTGGTCGAACGGATCATCCGACTCATCTCGGATGAAAGCCGCCCGGTCGACGTGGATCAACTGCTCGTCGCCACTTTCACCAACGCCGCGGCGGCGGAGATGCGAGAACGCATCCGCGATGCGTTGGAGAGGGAGCTGCGCGATCGCCCCGATGCCGACCATCTGCGACGGCAGTTGGCCTTGATGAACCGGGCGCAAATCACAACCCTGCATTCGTTCTGCCTTGAGGTCATTCGCCGCTATTTTCAACTGATCCCGTTGGATCCCGGATTTCGCATCGCGAACGAGACGGAAGCGCAATTGATTCGACTGGATGTGCTGGAGCAGCTGCTGGAGAACATGTACAACAACTGCGAGGAAGGCGACGGCTTCTGGCAATTGGCCGATTGGTTCGGCGGTGACCGCGGAGACGACAGCCTGTACCGGCTCGTGCAGCAACTGTACGATCAAGCCCGCAGCATGCCGTGGCCGGAAGCATGGCTTCGTTCGATGGCGGAGATGTTTCATCCCGACTCGGCGGGCGAACGCTTGGAACGATGGCAGCGTTCGCTGCTGAACGACGTCCGGCTGGAGCTGCAAGGTGCGCTGGAGGAGATCGCGCAAGCGGCCTCAATCGCTCAAAGTCCGGGAGGTCCTGAGCCTTATCTCGACAACTTGAACGATGAGTGGACGAAGCTCGCAGAATTGCTGCAACATACCGAGAATGGCTGGGATGACTTGTTCTCGACTTTCCAGTCCCCGATCTTCGGCAAGCTCAAAGCTTGCCGGGGCGATAAATACGACAAAGATTTGCAAGAACAAGTTAAAAAGCTGCGCGACCTAGCCAAGGAGCGCTGGGGTAAGCTGCGCGAGGAGCTGTTTGTCCGATCTTCCCCGGAATACGAAGCGGAATTGTCCGCGCTGTCTCCGGCCATGGATGCGTTGGTCGAGCTTGTGAGTGCCTTTTCCCAACGATATTCGGAAGCCAAGGCATCCAAAGGGCTGGTCGACTTTGCCGATCTGGAGCATTATTGTTTGCACATTTTGCGTGATCCCGAGTCTGACGCGAATCTAATGGCCCCTTCGGCGGCGGCTCTGGAGTTCCAGAGGCAATTCGTTGAGGTTTTGTTGGACGAATATCAGGACACGAACCAGGTGCAAGAAGCGATTGTGGCGCTGATCTCGCGGGATCAACCCGGCAACCGGTTTATGGTCGGCGACGTCAAGCAGAGCATCTATCGGTTCCGACTGGCCGATCCCGGACTGTTTCTGCAAAAATACCGTGCGTACAGGCATTACGCGTCCAATCAACCTGAGCACGAAGAGCGTGAATCTGATGCTCCGGAAGCGTCAGGCCGGCGAATCGACCTTGCGCAAAACTTTCGCAGCCGCGCCGAAGTGGTCGACGGTGTGAATTTCATTTTTTCACAAATCATGAATGAACGCGTCGGAGAAATCGCATACGACGACAAAGCCCGGCTTGTACTCGGAGCCGCCGACTATCCCGACCCGGCCCATCCCGACATGGAAGGATTCGAGGCCGACTTCACGTTGATTGATCGCAGCACGGATTCTAGCGATTCCGAAGGGAACTTGGCGTCGTCTCAGGCGGACGAGGAAGCTCAGGAACAATCGGATAATTCGGAAGAGGGGGAAGACCCCAACGATCTGAACAACGCACAGCTGGAAGCCCGTTACATCGCGAATCGCATTCAAACCTGGATGGGGCAGGAAGGTTCAGCGAACAATGGCGCAACCGGGCGGTTGGAAGTATGGGACAAGTCTGCCAAGCAAATGCGGCCGCTGCAATATCGGGATATCGTCATTTTGTTGAGGGCGACGCAAACTTGGGCGCCGACGATCATCGAAGAATTGCGAATGCAAGGGATTCCGGCTTATGCGGAGCTGGGAACGGGATATTTCGCCGCGATCGAAATTGAGGTGATGCTGTCCTTGCTGAAGATCGTCGACAACCCATACCAGGACATTCCGCTCGCCGCCGTGCTTCGCTCCCCGATTTTCGGGGTATCTGCCGAGCAATTGGCGCACATACGCATTTATGCCGGAGGAGCAGGCGGGAAAATCCCGTTTTATGACGCAGTATTGACCTATGCCGGATGGGATTCGACTTCCGTCAGTCGAGTCCATCCTCAACTTCCCGTCAACGAGGCGTTACGCGAGAAAATTCAGGAATTTCTCTTTCGACTGGAACGATGGAGAAGGGACGCTCGCCTTGGCGCGCTCGCCGATTTGATCTGGAAGCTGTTCGACGACACCGGCTATTACGACTTCGTCGGGGGAATGCCCGGCGGGGTGCAGCGTCAAGCTAACTTGCGGGCTTTGTACGATCGGGCAAGACAATACGAAGCGACGTCGTTCCGAGGACTGTTTCGATTTTTGCGTTTTATCGAGCGGATGAAGGAGACGGGCGGCGATCTGGGAACGGCGCGGGCGCTAGGCGAACAGGAAGACGTCGTGCGCATCATGTCGATCCACAAGAGCAAAGGGCTTGAATTTCCGGTCGTCTTCGTCGCTGGGCTTTCCAAGCAATTCAATCGCCAAGACCTGAACAGCCACTTCCTGCTGCACAAAGACATGGGGTTCGGCCCGAAATATATTGACAGCAT
>JAJFMO010000212.1 GCA_020697475.1 Paenibacillaceae bacterium
GATTCGAATTAATGCGTTCCATTGTCACGATCCCCGGTAATCAGCCGATCAAACCGGAAGCCAGATTTTTTGATTGGAAGCAAGAGTTTGCGACGAATAAGAGCGTTGCCATGATGGCGCATATTTCTTCCTTGATTCTTAATTTTTCCGATCTGAAAGATTTGAACTGGGATATGGTCACCTACCCTTCATTTCCTGAAAAGCCAAACACATGGGGGCAACCGGACGGTCAAGCGATAATGGTCGTTCCGGGCAGCAAACATAAGGATGCCGCATTTCAAGTGATCGAAACCTTGTTATCCGACGAAGTCCAGACCACGATGTCAAAATGGGGGGACATGCCCTCCATACAGAATAAGGCGGCCGAAGCTGTGTATGGGCAATCGCTCGCCCAATCAAGCGACAAGAATGTGAAGGCGCTCTTCTTGAACAAGCCGGCGCCATGGCGCAATGTTTCCAAATACGATCAGGATGCCTCGGCGATTATGGCAACCCATTCTCACGATTTATACCAAGGCAAGGACATGAATACGATTCTCAGAGAAACTCAGGAAGATTTGGATAAATATTTGGAAACGAACAAGTAATTTATCCGCACAAATATGGCATGAGGTGATAACGGCATGAAAGGCATCGTAAAAAACGACAACAGCCCCTACGCCAAGCGGCGCGCGATCGGTTTGGATGCGGTCAAATGGAAGAGCGACCGTTTTTGGGGGAAGAGACATCAAAAATTGAAAGAAACGACAGTTCCTTGGCTTTGGCAATGCGTATGGGATCCGGAAATGGGCAATATACAGCAATTTTTGGACACGTTCAAGGGAGGCGGGAAGCCGGAAGGCAAGTTGAGAGGCTCCTATTGGCATGATGAAATTTTACATAAAACGATCGAAGCCGCCGTCTATTTGCTCGCTTACGAAGACGATCCACAGTTGGAACACCTGATCGAAGAAGCCGCCGATAAGCTGGCAATGGCCCAACGGGAAGACGGGTACCTGGTCTTAACCCAACCGAGGCACCGCACCAAGTTCAAAATTGCCACCTACCACGAGTTGTACAATATGGGACATCTCATTACGGCGGGGTGCGTCCATTATCACCTGACCGGCAAGACGAAGTTGCTGGACATTGCGATCAAGGCAGCGGATTGCATCTATAACGAATTTGCACTGCAGCCCGAGCAATATCCGAACTTTTCCGTGACCAAGTCGTACATTATGGCGGTGATCGATCTGTATCGGGTGACCGGCACCCGCAAATATCTTGATCTCGCAGCTGTATTGATCGACCTGCATGGTAGAAAGGTTGTGCCTGGGGATGCCCAAATGAACGGTGTCCTCGTCGGGAACGCCGAGATTGCGCTCGCTTTGAGCACATCCAATGCGTTCGCCGTCAAAAATTTGTTGGAACAGCTGAAGGGCTCGGACGGGAGACAATCCCGTGTGCCGCTCCGAGAAGAGAAGCACGTGGTCGGCCATGCGGTTAATTTTGAATACTTGTATTGTTCGGCAACGGATTTGTATATGGAAACGGGCGAACGGGCGTTGCTTGACATGTTGCACCGGCTGTGGGACGACCTTCATCGCACGAAAATCGCCGTTCACGGCGGGGTATCCCCATTCCAGCATGCCTTGACGATTCGCGGCGACGCTGCGGGAGAGTGTGTCGGGGACCGGTTCGACATTCCGAATTATCGAAGCTATCACGAGACGTGTTCGCAGATCGGTAATGCGATGTGGAACTGGCGTCTGCTGCTCGCTGAAGGGGAGGCGAAGTATGCGGACATGATGGAGTTGGAGATGTACAACGCCACGATTTCCTCGGTCGGCCTTGACGGTACTCATTGGTTTTATATCAATCCGACGAAGTGGCTGGCGGAGCACGAGACGAAGCACGACCACAAGCATTCCGGCGAGCGGAGCCGTCCGTGCCATGCGCCTAGTTACGCGCACACGTGCTGCCCGACCAATTTGACCCGATTCGAAGCACAGATGCACGGGTACATGTACACCTTGGAGGGGGATACCCTTTGTATCGATCACTACGGGGCGAATGTGCTGGACATGGACTTGGAGAGCGGTGGGAAGTTCATTTTGGAACAGGAAACGGATTATCCATGGGACGGCAAGGTGCGAATTCATCTTCAAGAGGCGCCGGAGTCGGGGCTGAAGCTGAAGCTGCGTATCCCTTCCTGGTGTGTTGACGGCACGTTGGCAGTGAATGAAGAGCGGCAAAGCGCCACTCTTGAGCCAAATACGTATGTAGTTGTGGACCGGCCGCTTCGCAAGGGAGACACGGTGGAACTTGATTTGCCGATGAAGGTGCGCTATATTCGTTCGCATCCTAAGCTCGACGCCAATCTGAGGCAGCTTGCTGTGCAAAGGGGACCGATCGTTTATTGTCTGGAAGCCGGGGATCTGCCTGCGGGAACAAGCATCAATCAGGTGAGGCTCCCGCTGAACGCCGATTTCCGCCCGGTGTACAAACCGGATTTGTTGGATGGCGTTGTTGCGTTGGAAGGCGAGTTGTGGATCGAAGCGATTCCGGATTACGATGGGCCGCTGTACAGTTCGTTTGAACCTGCGAAGATGACCAAGGTGAGTTCGCAACTGATCCCGTATTATGGTTGGTCGAATCGCGGGGAACACGAGATGTCGATTTGGCTGCCTTACGTTTAAGGGGATAACGGGCGGGGATAGGAGGAGTATGGATTGAATATGGTTGTCGATGTGAAAAATGTTTCCTGGAGGCGGGATGACCGCCTTCTCCTGAAGCAGATCGATTGGCAGATTGCCGAGGGAGAGCACTGGGCGTTGCTCGGGCTGAACGGTTCGGGCAAGACGACGCTGCTCAACATGATCAACGGCTATATATGGGCGACCGAGGGAAAGGTGAGCGTGCTCGGCCACGAGTTCGGCAGCGTCGATCTTCGCGAGCTGCGCAAGTCGATCGGCTGGGTCAGCTCGTCGTTGCAGGAGCGGCTGTACATGACGGATCGGACGCAAAATATCGTCGTCAGCGGGAAATTCGCGACGATCGGTTTGTACGATCAGCCTGACGCGGGGGACATGGAGCGGGCGGTTGCCTTGATGGAACGGCTCGGGGCCGGACACCTGGTAGATCGGCAGTATCAGACATGCTCGCAAGGGGAGAAGCAGAAGCTGCTGATCGCCAGGGCGTTGATGGCCGATCCGAAGCTGTTGATCCTCGATGAGCCGTGCAACGGGCTGGACGTGTTCTCGCGCGAGCAGTTTTTGGCCGGTGTGAAGCAGATTATCGAGGCGCCGAACGCCCCCAATTTGATCTATGTGACTCATCATATTGAGGAGATTATTCCGGCGTTTACGCGAACGCTGCTGATTCGCTCCGGCGAAGTGTATCGGTCGGGCGATACTCGTGAAGTGCTGACGTCGGAGACGTTGAGCGAGTTTTTCCACGCGCCGGTCGAGGTGGAGTGGAGGTACGGTCGAGCGTGGATGAAGGTGAATTCGGAGTAAGCCTATTGCACGCTCGCCTTGCCGGCGGCGAAAAATTGCGCGATCGCCAGATGAGCTGCGCCGAGGGCGGCCGATCGTGTGCCCAGATGCGAGAACGCCACGGTTAGCGTGCGGCGCAAATACGGCGGAGACCGGCGTTCGATAGCGCGGCGAAGCGGCTCGCCCAGCCAGCGCTCGAGCGCGGCGAAGCGGTTTCCGATAACGATCAGCTGCGGGTTGAACAGGTTCATCATATTCACCACTCCAACCGCCAACGCTTCGCCGATCTCCTCGAACAATCGGATCACTTCCACATTTCCACCCTCGGCCAGATGAACTAGTGTGGATAGCTCCAATCCGCCGCCCCCCGCACCGCCCGCCAGATCACTCAGTGGTATTCCAGGCAGCTTCGCCGCCTGCTCCAACAGCGCTTTCTCCGAAGCGTACAACTCCCAGCATCCCATGTTTCCGCAGGTGCACGGTGCGCCGTCTTGTCGGATGGAGACGTGGCCAGCCTCTCCGGAAAAACCGGAACTGCCCAAATACAGCTCACGACCGAGAATGACCCCCGCGCCAATCCCCATCCCAACGCTGATGTAGATCATGTCACGGACATCCCGCGCAGCGCCGAAGTGCAATTCTCCAACGGCCCCCGCATTGGCCTCGTTGCAAATTGCGATTGGGCCGGTAAAACCCCGCAGCGGCTGCAGCATCGAAACCAAATCGATATTTTCCCACGCCAAGTTAGGGGCAAACAGCACCGTTCCCCGTCCGGTTCCATCGTCGTCCACAATACCGGGCACACCGATTGTCACCCCGACGATGCCGTAATGACTCGCAGGCGCAACCGCCATCATATCTTCGATCGCCGAGCGCAGCTGCAGAACGGCCGACTCCGGTTCCCGGTTGGACAGCGGGCGGTAACATTCTTGAATAACCGTGCCGCGCAAGTCCGCAAGGACGGCCATAATATAGTTCACTCCGAGGTCGATGCCGACGGCGAACCCGGCTTTTTGATGAAACTCCAACATAAACGGTTTGCGCCCGCCGCTGGAAGCGCCCGGACCGGTATCTTCGACGAGCCGCTCTTCGATCAGCTCGTTCACGAGCGACGACACCGTGCTCTTGTTCAACCCGCTCATGTCCGATATTTGCGCCCGTGAAATGGGGGAGCAGCGCATAATCGTCTCGAGGACGATCGTTTTATTGATTTTTTTCATCAAATATTGGTCTCCGGTTTTCATGGCTTTCAGCTCCCCCTTCCAAAACGACGGTCGAATCGACAGTATTGTAGCACGAAATCGGGCGAATGGCGAACTTAGTTTAGACGATAGACAAAGTGAAAAGGCCCATGATATGATGGTTGGGAAGCGAATTCAAGGAGGCGTTTGAACGATGGCTTATTTTTCACGGACACCGATTTCTTACGAAGGACGAGATTCTCGCAACCCTTATGCATTCAAGCATTACAACCCGAATGAAGTGATCGGCGGGCGCCGGATGGGCGACGATCTGAAGTTCTCGGTGGCGTATTGGCACACATTCACGGCCAACGGAAGCGACCCGTTCGGGGTCGGTACGATGCAACGCGGTTGGGATCGGTTCAGCGGGATGGATTTGGCGAAGGCGCGTTTGGAGGCGGCATTCGAGCTGTTCGCTACGCTTGGCGTCGGCTACTTTTGCTTCCACGACCGCGACATTGCGCCGGAAGGGGATACGCTCAAGGAGACGAACCGCAATCTCGATGAAATTGTCGGCTTGATGGAGAAGAACATGAAGGACTCCGGTGTGAAACTGTTGTGGAATACGGCCAACATGTTCACTCATCCGCGGTTTGTGCATGGGGCGGCGACGTCCTGCAATGCCGATGTATTCGCCTACTGCGCGGCACAAGTGAAGAAGGCGTTGGAGACGGCCAAGCAGCTTGGAGCGCAAAATTATGTGTTCTGGGGCGGGCGCGAAGGCTATGAGACGCTGCTCAACACCGACCTCAAGCTGGAGCAGGACAATCTGGCGCGCTTTATGCATATGGCGGTCGATTACGCCCGGGAGATCGGGTTCGACGGTCAGTTCCTGATCGAGCCGAAGCCGAAGGAGCCGACCAAGCACCAGTACGATTTCGACGCCGCGACCGCTATGGCTTTCTTGCAGCAGTATGGGTTAAAGGATCATTTCAAGCTGAATCTTGAAGCAAATCACGCAACGCTGGCCGGGCATACATTCGAGCACGAGCTGCGAGTGGCGCGGGTGAGCGGGATGCTGGGCTCGATCGACGCCAATCAGGGCGATCCGCTGCTCGGTTGGGATACGGACGAGTTCCCGACGGATCTGTACACGACGACGTTGGCGATGTACGAGATCATTTTGAACGATGGCCTGGGCAAGGGCGGGATCAACTTCGACGCCAAGGTGCGGCGCGCTTCGTTCGAGCAGGACGATCTGATAGCAGCACACGTCGCCGGAATGGACAGCTTCGCAATCGGCTGGAAGGCTGCGGCCAAGTTGATTGAAGATCAGGTGTTTGAAAATGTCATCGCCGAACGCTACCGCAGCTTCACGGAAGGGATCGGGCGCGAAATTGTCGAAGGCAAGGCGGACTTTAAGTCGCTGGAGGCTTATGCGTTGAGCGGCAAGCCGATCGTCAACGTCTCGGGCAAGCAGGAATGGCTGCGTTCGCTGTTGAACCAATATATATTGAGTGTGTAATGGGTAATCGCCCCGCAAGTGGCGGACAGCTTTGAGGCGGATTCAGGTACTTTGCGGGGACCCCGGAACTTTAATAAACGGAGGAGGTGGCACGTCGATGGCGAATAGAACGGAATATGTGATCGGCGTTGATCTGGGGACGAGCGCGGTGAAGGTGTTGCTCGTGAGCCGCGACGGAGAAGTGTGCGCGGAAGCGAGCCGCAGCTATCCGCTGCACACCCCACAGTCCGGTTATAGCGAGCAAGACCCGGAAGATTGGGTCGAGCAGACGGTGGCTGCGTTGCGTGAATTGACGCTGTCGGCTGGAATAGAGCAGGCGCAAGTGGCAGGAATCAGCTTCTCCGGGCAAATGCATGGGCTCGTCTTGCTCGATCGCGAGAGGAAGCCGCTGCGACGGGCGATTCTGTGGAACGATACGCGGACGACCGAGCAGTGCCGGGAGATCGAGCGGAGAACCCGGCGCTCGAAGGCTTCACACTGCCGAAGCTGCTGTGGGTACGGCAGTGTGAGCCGCACTTGTATGAGCGGGCAGCGCTGTTCCTGCTGCCCAAAGATTACGTGCGCCTGCGCCTTACCGGACAGGCGCACATGGATTACTCCGACGCGGCGGGAACACTTCTGCTCGACGTTGCGAACAAGCGCTGGTCGGCGGAGCTTTGCCGCGCGTTCGCGATCGAG
>JAJFMO010000213.1 GCA_020697475.1 Paenibacillaceae bacterium
TCGCCAATATGTCGCCATTAGCCAACACAACCGTATCCGCCGTGGAGAAGCAGCGGTCGTCTTGTCCGTTCAATATTTTCGTGGAAGCGAACAGCTTCTTAGGCGGCGACCAATGTTCCAGGTCGGTACTTCGCACATAATAAATATTCCAGCCGATCCGGCCGTCCTGATACAACATCAAGTAGCTTCCGTCGGCCAACTTCTTCAACCGCGGATACGTGGCGGTTGTGATGCCGAGTTGTTTCAAATTTAGCTCGATATACTGGTCGCGAGTCCATACCGCATGCTCCATCAGCTCCAGTGGCTCCGTTTGCCCCACCTGCGCCACCTGCTCCGTCTCCCCTGGTTGCCCCGCCACTTGCCCACTCCTCCCGCAAGAAATCAGCAGCATCCCGGCCAATAAAGCCGTCGGAATGCCGCTGAACGTATACGCCGCCCGATTTCCTTTTTTCATCCGGAACCCCCGCACCCAACCGCTACTTCGCCTGATCCGCGGCGATCAATTGATTGATCCCCTCGTCGATTTGCCGGAACGCCGTATTCAGATCGACCGCTCCTTTGGTCAAATCCGAAAGCGGCTTGCCGTAAATCGTCTTGATCTGCGCCTCATACTTCGTCTTGGGCGGGATCGGCGCAAACTTCCGTTTGAACACCGCCTGGAAGTTAATGCCCTTGAACGTGCTGTTTTTGCCGAACGCGCCGGTAACGTCCTTATCCTGCAGCACCGGAATGACCGCCCGCTCGGACAGGCTCAACTGCTGCTCCTTGGACAGCATGTATTGCAACACTTCCATCGCTTCATATTTCTGCTTGCTGACCGAGGTGATCCCGAACAGTGTCGGGAACGGCTGCGGCCCCACGTTCGGCGCTTCCTTGAAGGTTGGGTAAGCGACCATGTCCCAGTTCATTTTGCTCATCAAATCTGCATTGTTCAAGAAAATATTGGCGAGGTCCTCCGACATCGCGACCTTCGGATCGCGCACGAAGCTCGGCAGCGTATTATCCAAAGTCTTGCGAATATCGACCAATTGGCTGAAAATGATTTTCCAACGATCGTCCGTCAAAATCGTCGGCTTGCCCGTCTTCGTATCGATGTAAGGAAGCGACAGCGGAGTCAAATTGGCGTGAGGCTGGATGTCGCTGCGCAACCCAAAATACTGCACCCCTCCGTCGGTCCGGTGCATCTTCTTGCCCAACTCGATGACTTGATCCCATGTCATGTTGTCCGTCGGATACGCCACTGCGAATTTGTCGAACAAATCCTTGTTGTAGTACAGCACCGCCGTATTGTTAACGAGTGGAAGGGCATACATTTTGCCGCCGGACATGTCCTTGATCGCTGCGATCGACGTCGGGTCGAGCGTCGCCAGGTCGAGCTTGAACTGCTTGATCAGCCCTGACATGTCGAACTGCATACCGTATTGCAATAAATTAGGGATCGTGCTGTTGACGTCCTGCCAGTAAATATCGATCGTCGTCCCGGCGCCGATCAGGTCTTCGACCGTCGTTCCTTTTCCGTTAAAAATGGCCTCCACTTCGTAGTTCGGAAATTTTTTGCGAATCGCGTCGCCGAACCGCTCGTTGAACGCTTCCTGGCTCCAGGCCGCTGTGGAATAGAAGACCAGATGCACCGAATCCTTGCTCTTTGTCGCGACCACAGTCGCGGCTTCCTCTTTGGGGGCGCCGCCTGAACCAGCCCCTGCGCCGGCGCCGTCGTTCGCCTTGTTGCCGTCAGCGGCACTGCCACAGGCCGCAAGCGCAAGCGTAAACATCGCTAGGATGAGGCCAATCAACCATTTTCTAATCAAATGTATCTGCCCCCTATACAGAATCGATTTATATTTCGAAAGCCTTCCTCTTTTTTGCGAATCCAGGTTAAAAAGTTGGGGTAAACTTCTACTCATGTTGCTACAACACTGCATTGCCGAATTGCAGGAAGCTGGCGGCCAATTTATCGCGCTGCAACTCGGTTTTGCCTAATTGCGGCTACGATTGCACCATCTCACGATGCTGTAGTTCGGCATTGCCCATTTGCGGCTGGTTGGCTGGCCAATCCCCGCGCTGCAACTCGGCTTTGCCCAATTGCAGCCATGTTGGCGCCAACCCGCGCCGCTATTTTCACCGTTTCGTCCCGCAAAAAACTTGCCAAACTCCTACACGTGCACAACAACTTCTCCGTCTTCGACCGTCACGTCGAATTTCTCCACCGTTACCTCGTACGACTTCGTACGCATCACGGGATCGACGATCATGCATCCGGTCTTAATGTCGAATTCGTACGCATGCCACGGGCAACGCAAAATTTCCCCCTCTCGCTCATACGTGAAATCGCCCGGACCGCTCGAGTTGATGTACGGCTTCACTTGCCCCTTGCACAGCTCCGCCCCCTTGTGCGGACAAACGTTGCGCAAGGCGTAAAACTCCCCGCCGATATTGAACACGCCGATGCTGCGTCCGCCCGCTTCCACGATCTTTTTGCCTCCGGGAGGGATCTCCGACACTTTGGCCACCGCATACTTTTGCGTCTGCACCCGCGAACCTACCACCGCTTCGCTCATGCCTCTTCCCTCCCCGCTTCCGCTTTGCGCGGAGGAAGTCCATAGAGGTCTGCCGCATTATAATAGTAGACCTTATCCGCTAGTTGAGGCTCCAGCCGGGGAATCGCCTGCAACGGCGAATCGAAATCCCAATGAGGGTAATCGCTGCAAAACATCATCGTCTCTTCGGCGCCCAACGCATCCATCATCTGATCGAAAATTTCGCGGTTCGGCATCTCCTCGATCGGCTGAGTCGTCACGCGCACGTTGCTGCGGAAATATTCGCTCGGCTTCTTTTTCACCCACGGAGTTTGCATCCTGAGCGCCTTCCAATCCTGGTCCATCCGCCACAAATACGGCACAATCCAGAACACGCCCGCCTCTTGCAGCACGATCTTCAATGTCGGAAACCGTTCGAACACTCCTTCAAAAATAAAACTGGCCAAGTGAGCCATCATCACTTGCGGCCGGGCCGCTCGCGACTCGATGTAGTGGGTGACGTAGCCGGCCCCGGTTGTCGGCGCATTGATGCCCGTGCCTTCGTCACCGACGTGGATCGTGAACGGCAGGTTGTGCCGGACGCACGCTTCGTAAATCGGGTAATAGAACCGATTCCCGTACGGATACCTCGCCCCGTTCTGCACCAACACTTGTGCGATATCCGACCGGCCGCCGATCCGGTCGATTTCCTGGGCCGCCAGCTGCGGATCCTGCTTCGGAATAACGACCGAGCCGCGCAACCGGCTGTCGTTGGCCAACCAATGCTCGATTGTGTACTCGTTGACGGCCGTGCAATAAGCCGCGGCATAGTCGTAGTTGCTCGTCCCCTGCATTCCCATGCCTGAGCCGGTCAAGATGGCATATTCCACGTTATACGGATCGAGATGGTGCTCTCGCATAAATTGCAGGTCGCTGCCGGCCGGACCGCCTCCCGGCGGGAACGAATCAGCCATGCGCCCACGGTCTCCCCCGTTGAAGTGCATTCCGCCCGGCATCGCCGAGCCATACGTCTCGATGAGCTCCCGATATTGTCGCGGGAAATACGGTTTGATCACGTTCATTCCGGTGGAATGATGAATGTCGCAGTCGATAATCGACTGTTTCAGCTTCGGACGCACGGCTGTCCCTGTACCCTCAATGTTTGCGTCGACGTTCTCCGTCGTTTGCATATAAAAATCCCCTCCTGTCGGAATTCGAAGCGCTACAGCTTCATTCTAACGCGAAGGGGAAAAGATGGATTGCCGATTGTTGATGGGTTTATACGACAAAATTGACCGTTCTTACAGAACGGTCGGCGGCCATAGCATTTTGTGACGAAAAGCAGTGGGGGTTTCTTCGGTTAACGTCTTGAAATGGCGGCTAAAATGCGCGGAGGAAGGGAAGCCGATCGTGTAGGCGATCTCGGAGATCGTCACGTCGGGCGCTTCGACCAGCAGACGCTTCCCTTCGGCAACCCGTTGCAAAAGCACGTATTGATAGAAGCTAATCCCCATCTCCTTCGTAAACAGCCTTGTCAAGTGTTCGGGGCTGATCGCAAACGCTTGAGCAATCGCCTTCAGCGAAAGATCTTCTCCGAGATGTCGGCAGACATAGTCGGCGCATTTCATGACCATGTCGCTCTTCTTGCCCGCCGATGGAGGTGAAGAGTTTGCATCTGATTCCGCCTCGGAAGAGCTTCTTTGCAGAAGAGCCGTAATATGCAACACATGTGCCAGCACCACCCGCTCCCAACCGACGTTTTTGGAGACGAATTCTTGACGCAGCTCTTTGTATATGTCTTCAATCTGGTAGAACTGCTTCGGGGTGAGCGAGAAACTGAGGCACGTATTGTCCGGGATCCAGGTGAAGTCGATCAGCCGGTGCAAGCTGGGCAACGCCAACGTATCATCATCGTCAATGTTGATGCTGATAACCGAACGCTTGTAGGAGGAACGGGAAATCATCTGATGCGGCACTTTCCCGCGGAACACAAGCACCGAACGGTGCGTCTGCGGAAGAACTTGCTTCCCGATGACCATCGTGCCCGAGCCCGCAAGGGTCATGTGAATTTCCAAGCCGGGGTGATAGTGGTAGTCCGTCCCCTTCATCCATTCATTGCTGTGCAGCACGATGGGGAACCGGTTCAGCTTATTCTCCACATCCTGATTCCAGCGCACTGCTTTGTCCGAAACCAGGTTCTCCACTCCCATTGGTTACCCCTCCATCGATGTGTAAACTGGCGTTTCTTCTTCAAGTATATCACGTGCAGCGGCGGCTGATAATGGTTTGTGGCGGTGTGCTATAATTTAACAAGAGGTGAAAATGGCATGACTGCTGCAATTGCTGAACATAGTTCGTTGTTCGCCTGCCCGATCTGCCAGGGGCGCATGGAATTGGCGGGAGGCAAAAGCCTGATCTGTAAACGACGCCACTGCTTCGATGTGTCCCGGAACGGTTATGTCAATTTATTGCTCCGTCCGGTAAAAACCAAATATAGCAAGTCGATGTTTGCTGCGAGAAGAACCGTCATCTCAAGCGGGATGTACGATCAGTTGCATGCCAAGATCGGCGGGATGATCGCCGAGGCAGCCGGCGTTTCCGGCCATGGCCGGACGACAATTCTTGATGCTGGGTGCGGGGAAGGGTCGCATTTGCAGGCGGTTTTGCGGACAATTGAGCCGAAGCTGGGTTCGATTGGAGTCGGCGTCGACCTCGCGAAGGAAGCGATCGATCTGGCTTCGCGGCAGTATGCGGAGTCGTTATGGTGCGTCGCCGATCTCGCCCGTTTGCCGTTCGCGGATCGGCAGTTTAACGCGATTCTTAATATTTTATCCCCGTCGAATTATGCCGAATTTCAGCGTGTGATTGCGCCGGATGGAGTTGTCGTCAAAGTGATCCCCGGGGAGAGCTATTTGGGCGAATTGAGGGAGGCTTGGTACGGCCGGTCTGACGGGAGCGATCCCCAGGATACCCCGGATGCCAACACGGAAGTTCTGTTTCGCGAACATTTTCAGCTGTTGGGCCGGGAGCATTTAGAGTATCGTTTTCCCGTAAGTGCAGAACTGTTGGAGCCGCTGACTGTGATGACCCCATTGTCTTGGGGAGCGATGGAAGATCGGAGGCAAGGGATAACGCAGCTCGCAATTCGCGAGATTACCGTTGATCTGATCATTTTGGTCGGACGATGAGGGGGATAAACATGCGCACGGAACAAGAGATGTTCGACTTGATATTGCGGGTTGCCGAGGGCGATGAGCGAGTGCGGGCGGTTGGGATGAATGGGTCGCGGGCGAATCCGAACGTGCCGAGAGATCAGTTCCAGGATTTCGATATCGTCTATCTCGTAACGGAAGTGGATTCGTTCCAGCGCGATCACAGATGGGTCGACGTGTTCGGGGAGCGGATCATCATGCAGATGCCGGATACGCACACGTTATTCCCGTCGAAGCCGAGTGAGAGCTTCGCCTATCTTATGCAATTTGCGGACGGTAACCGGATCGATCTCACCCTTAAGCCCCTGAAGCTTAAAGACGCCTATGTTCAAAAGGATAAGTTGACCGTCATCCTGCTGGACAAAGATCGTGCCTTGCTGCAAATCCCGCCCCCGACCGACGAAGTGTACTGGGTACAGAAGCCGACTCCCGGCCATTTCGCCGATTGCTGCAACGAATTTTGGTGGGTATCGACCTATGTGGCAAAAGGGCTGTGGCGGCGGGAGATACTGTATGCGCAGGAGCACATGAACCACTGTGTGCGGCCGATGCTGATTCGCATGCTGGAGTGGCAGATCGGCTTCGAGACAGACTTCTCGGTCAGCGCGGGCAAATGCGGCAAATACCTCGATCGCTACCTGTCCCCGGCGAGCTGGCGGGAGCTGCTCACCACCTATGCCGGCGGCAGCTACGAGGATGTGTGGCGCGCGATGTTTGCGATGGGCCGGCTGTTTCGCCATTCGGCTCATGTCGTGGCAAGGCGGCTGAACGCCGAGTATCCGAGCGGAGACGATCGGCGGGTCACCGCCTTCCTTCGGCGCATCGAGAAGCTGGCGCCCGATGCTGCGGAAATCGGTTAGATACGGCCATTAAGTGACGCCTCCT
>JAJFMO010000214.1 GCA_020697475.1 Paenibacillaceae bacterium
AGACCGCCATGAATGCCACCAATGCAGCCGTCAATACTGCCGCAGAGCCTGCCACCGATCCGCTTGCCGACGCACAGGTACTCCTGCAGAAAAGCTTAACGATCTA
The DNA here is from genome assembly GCA_020697475.1 of Paenibacillaceae bacterium. Taxonomy (GTDB): domain Bacteria; phylum Bacillota; class Bacilli; order Paenibacillales; family NBRC-103111; genus JAJFMO01. The sequence continues at coordinate 107 of JAJFMO010000214.1, forward strand.
CGAGATTGACCAGGAATTGACCCGCCTGAACGACCAGCAAGACAAGCTCGACACGCAAATCGCTGACAACGAGCAACAAATTGCCGATAAAGAGCACAAGCTGGAAGCAACCCGCAAACACGCCGGAAGTACGTTAAGAGCGTACTACATGGGCGACCGCGACGGTATCTGGCTGCTCCTGTTCAGCGCTTCCTCATTTGCGGATGCTCTGAAGTTGTTCGATTATTTGCAGATGATCGTCTCCAACGACCAATACAGCCTGACTCAATATGCAGCTAGCTACCGCGAGCTGCAAGGTGCCCGCGATACGTTGAAGCAAAGCCGGCAGACTCTGGCAGATCTGAAAGACAAATTTCTCACCGAACGGGAGAAGCTGGTGCAGCTGCAGAAGGAACGCGACGAGCAACTGGCCATGCAAAAAGAAGATAAAGCCGCCGAATTGCAGGAACAAAGCGAGCAGCTGGTGAGCAGTTGGAAAGAAGTCGGCTTGCCGCTGTTCAAACAGTACCTGGATCGGTTGTCTCAAGCCATGTCGCAATTGCCCCAATTGCTATCCAAGGATGCGAGCCATTATTTGGTGCTGAAAGGCTTCGACGCCACGTTCCAAATTACCGATACCGAGCTCAACTCGTTCCTGCAATCGGTCGATCCCGAGCTGAAAAACTTGACTTTCGTCTTCAATGACCAACAGATGGCGATCAGCAGCACAGAACAAGCTTTGAATATTTCGGTTAAAGGGCATTATTCACTGGAGCAGAAAGATGCTGCAAAAATTATTTTGTTCCATATCGACGAGCTGCGGTACAAAGGCTTCGAGCTGCCCGAATCGACGGCCAAAGACTTGGAAAATCAATTCGAGCTCGGCTTCTATCCGGACAGCTATGCCTCGTTCCTCGACGCCACCGGCCTCACGATGACCAAAGGCAAACTGATCATTCAGCTGAAAATCAAGCTATAGCAAGTCGGCAGCTAACTGCGCGAGACGCGAGCGCTCGCCTTTCTCCAGCATGATATGGCCGCTTAAGCTTTGATCCTTGAACTTCTCCACGACGTATGTCAAGCCGTTGCTGAACGCGTCGAGATACGGGTGGTCGATCTGCTCCGGGTCGCCGACAAGCACGATCTTGCTCCCCTCCCCGACGCGCGACACGATCGTCTTCACCTCGTGCCGGGATAAATTTTGAGCTTCGTCAATAATGATGAACTGCCCTGGAATTGAGCGCCCGCGGATATAGGTCAACGCCTCCACCTGGATGCTCCCCATGCCCGCTAAAATTTTGTCGATGTCCCCAGATCGCTTCGTGTTGAATAAAAACTCCAAATTATCGTAAATCGGCTGCATCCATGGACGCAGCTTCTCTTCTTTCTCCCCAGGCAAATAACCGATATCCTTGCCCATCGGAACGACGGGGCGGGCAATCAGCAGCTTCTTATATTTATGTTCATCCTCGGTCTTGATTAACCCTGCCGCTAGCGCCATCAGCGTCTTCCCTGTACCGGCTTTGCCGCTTAGCGTGACTAACGGGATGTCGTCGTTGAGCAGCAGCTCCAGCGCCATCCTCTGTTGGGCGTTGCGCGCGGCTATGCCCCAGATAGGCTCAGTGCTGAGTTTCAGCGGCTCCAGCTTGTTGCCGCCGGCATCGGCTTTGAGCAAAGCCGATTTGGAACTTCCCATCTCGTCTTTCAAAATAACAAATTCATGCGGATACAACGCAGGACTTCTCGGAAGTGACGAAGCAGACAGCGCGCGATGACTGTAAAATTCATCGATGACAGCTGGCTGTACGTCCAAGGTGACGTTGCCCGTGTACATATCGGTATCGTTCACGATGCGGTCCGTCAAGTAATCTTCGGCATGGATGCCCAGCACATCGGCTTTGATCCGCACCAAGGTGTCCTTACTGACCAACACGACGGGTTTGGCGTCGGGTTTATTTTGCTCCTCCAGATGATAATTCAAGGCGACGGCAAGAATGCGGTTGTCATTGGTCGTCTCCCCGAACACCTCCTGCATCTTCAGAAAGCTGCGGTGGTTCAGCTCGACCTTGACGCTGCCCCCTCTCTCCAGCTCAATCCCTTCGTATAGATGCCCCTTCGCCCGTAAACTGTCCAACAGTCGGGATACGTACCTTGCGTTGCGGCCGATCTCGTCCGCGTTGCGCTTCTTCGAATCGATCTCCTCTAACACGACTGCCGGTATGACTACGAGATTGTCCTCGAAAGCATACACAGCGTTCGGATCCTGCAGAAGAACGTTCGTATCCAATACGTAAATTTTCTTCATCGGCGCTTCCCTCCCGGTCGTAAGCCAAGTCAATTGGTCGTACATAGAAAGGTTTTTACAGGGCAAACTATTCGCAAAATACCGGAGGCTGTCAAGACAGCCAGGAAAGAGAGTGATCCCCCCATGAAAATACAATTTGTCATAGCCGGATTGTTGGTTATCGCCACCGGATGCGGCCAAGCGTCTCAGAACGGGGCTGCGCCGAATCCGCAACAAGGCGGGGTGGACGGTTCCACACAGATTCAAGCCAAACAAACGGCGCCCGGTGAGCCGCAGGCAATCGACGCCAAGGAAGCAGAAATGCACTTGGAGCAAGTTGCCGGACGAATTCCTCAAGTGAAAGGCGCGCATTGCGTTATTTTTGGAAACACAGCGATTGTCGGCATCGATCTCGATCCGAACCTCGAGCGTTCAAGGGTCGGAACGATCAAATATTCGGTGGCCGAAGCGTTGCGCAAAGATCCTCTCGGTGCCAACGCCATCGTCACAGCGGATTTGGATATCAGCCATCGGTTGAAAGGCATTCGCGACAGCATTATCAACGGTAAGCCGATCAGCGGTTTCGCCAACGAGCTGTCCTCCATTGTCGGGCGCATCATGCCGCAATTGCCGCAGAACACTTTGCCGAGAAATCACGACACGAACGACAACCAGGAACAAGACAGCGGCAAACTTCCGCAACAAAATCTGTAGGTAGAAAACTTCAAGATCGTTCAAGATCGATAATTCGAAGCAAAGAAGCAGAAAAGCCCAGTTTCTCTAAGGAACTAGGCTTTTCGCATAGCGGCAAATACTTGTCCGTCTAATCTTTCCGCGGCGCGCTTGTCGTATGTTTTCTCATATTCAGGTTCAGTGACGATCCGTGCGCCGTAAAACATCGCGTCTCGCACCGAGTGAATGTCCAGATCGATGCAAGCCAGCTTGATCGGGACCTCGTCCAACTGTTGCTTGACGATTGTGGTCGTGCCGTTAATCGACTTCACCGTTCCTTCAGCGATGAAGGCCAACGTTGCCTGGGCGTGCTGTTGCAAATTCGTCAAGATGCGCGACCGTTGGTCAAGCGCGATACGGACTCGCGTCGGGCTGACAGCGTATATCCAAGATATCGCGTTCACTTGCGGCGCCCCGGACTCGTGATCGATGGTGCTGAGCAGAACGAAAGATTCTTTCTGCAGCATGGTGAAGACGGTGTCGGACAAAGCTGTGGAAGCTTCTGCCATGCAAGCAATCCTCCTTCTTCGTTAGGAAGTATGTTGCTATTCAAGTATAGCACAAGTTGTCAGAACCCCGCCAGACGAACGTCAGCGGCCTAACTGGTCGGCTAAAGCTCTCTGTGCTACGCCCAATTCCTCTTTGCCGATTTGTATGTATGGGCTTTTCCATTCGCCGACGAGATGAATATAGTGTATTTTATCGTTCTCTATGCCAAGATATGTACCAATCATCGATTTTATCAACGATTTGGGCAAATCAGCCTGCATGTTGTTGCCCACCGCCGTAAATACGTTGCCGAGATTACGCAGCCCGTTGAGCGATCTCAGCTTGTCGACGATCGCTGAGACGACTCGCTGCTGCCTGGCATTGCGTTCCAGATCGCTGGATTCTCCAACGCCCGGCGTATTGGAATGGCGATACCGGACGAAATCGAGCGATTGTTTTCCCGTTAACCTTTGCGTACCCTTATGTAAATTGATTTTGGTTCCATCTTCATTGTCATTGTAATGCATATCCATGTCCACATCGACGGTCACTCCGCCCAACGCGTCGACAACGTCCTCGAAACCGTCGAAATTGATCGTCACCATGTAATCGATCGGCACTTTCAAGTAATCGCCGTACAGCTGCTTGATCTTCGGATCGAGCGGTTTGTGGTTGTACCGATATTGCGCCGCATAGAACGAATTCGCCTTGCCCGGCTTAAAGCCAGATGGCTTCATGTACGTATCGCGGGGAATGGAAACGATCGTTGCGGACTTATTCTTCGGGTTCATCGCAGCCACCATAATTACATCGGTGTTCAGACTGCCCGTCTGCTTGCGGGTATCCATCCCGAGCAACAGAACAGTGATCGGTTTTTGCGAGACGGCAGGCAATTGGGCCTCGTTTGAAGCATCTTCCGTCTGAGGACTTTGCGAAGCGTGAGCCGTTATTTGCGAAAGCATCCCGTCAAATTGCAAGTACATTTGGCTGGCGTTGTATCCCGCCCCTCCAAGCACCGCGAGCAGCACAAGCCAGAGGGCAATTTTCCATTTCCCTCGTCGCTTATTCCTTCGCGGAGTAAACCGCGGACTCGGTTGGGTTGGAATTCGCTGCAAATCCATGAGGGCAAACACCTTTTTTCTACTCGTTGTATTTGGGGTTGGAGTTGATGTCAATCAGCAGTTGCTCGGCCATCGCCTTCGGGAACGACTGTCGTTTCACAGCTCCCTCGTGTTCGTAATCAAGATGATACATGCCTTTCCCCCGGCTGATCTTGATTTCGCCGATGTGGTGGTCTTCCCGCAACACCTGTGCGAAGAAATCCCGTGTGTCAACCGCCGCCCGATCACCGTCCCGCGCTTCCGCGACGAGGTGAATTTGCAGCCAGTTGTACAGCGCATCGTGCAACGTCACTTCAGGATTCCTCCTTGACCCGCTCCCCCCGCGGTTTGCGGGGCGAACGGAGATTTTGCAGCATATAGCGAGCCTTCACTATGGCCATCAACAGCACGGCGACGCTCAAGGAGGGCACAATCGGCAAGCCCGCATCCACCTGGAAAATAAGCAGAACAACAGAGCCGATCGCAATCAGCACATAGACGATCAGGCTCTTTAAGAGCGGCAGCCTGCGCGTGCGGAACACCTTCACATATATAAAGCTGATCAGGACGAAGATGAGAAGGTACGTCACCCACAGATGCGTTGCCAACCAATCGTTCATAAGCTTCATTCTCCTTGTTCAACGGACGTATGGACTTCTTGACTCTTACGAAGTCACGCCGGCTTCCGCCGTCTTGCGGTGCTTCTCCGCACGTTCCCGCTCGCTCTTGTTCAGCACTTTCTTGCGCAGGCGAATCGACTTCGGTGTAATTTCGCAATATTCGTCGTCGTTCAAATATTCCAACGCTTGCTCCAGACTGAACAGACGCGGCGTCTTCATCCTGACGGTTTCCTCTTTGGTCGCGGAGCGCACGTTGGTCAACTGCTTCTCCTTGCAGATGTTGACAACGATGTCGTTATCCCTTGTATGCTCGCCGACGATCATGCCTTCATATATTTCCGTGCCCGGCTGCAGGAACAAGATGCCGCGATCTTCCACGGACATCATGCCGTAAAGAGTTGTCACTCCGGTTTCTGTCGACACGAGCACTCCTTGGTGCCGACCGCCGACTTGTCCGCCCGCAAACGGACCGTAGCTGTCGAACGCATGATTCAAAATCCCGTAACCGCGAGTCAACGTTAAAAAATGCGTCCGATAGCCGATCAGCCCGCGCGCCGGAATGAGAAATTCAAGCCTCACTTGGCCGTTGCCGTTGTTGACCATGTTGACCATCTCGGCTTTACGCGTGCCAAGACTCTCCATGACCGCGCCCATGCTTTCCTCGGGACCGTCAATGATGAGCCGCTCAATCGGTTCTTGTTTCTGCCCGTCGATCGTTCGGATAATGACCTCGGGCTTGGACACTTGCAACTCGTAACCTTCACGGCGCATGTTCTCGATCAGGATGCCCAGGTGCAATTCTCCGCGCCCGGAAACGACGAATGCGTCCGGAGAATCAGTGTCGTCCACTCGTAAGCTGACATCGGTCTCCAGCTCGCGATAGAGGCGCTCGCGCAGCTTGCGGGACGTGACCCACTTGCCCTCTTTGCCGGCGAACGGGCTGTTGTTGACGAGGAACGTCATCTGCAGCGTCGGTTCGTCGATCTTCAGAACCGGCAGAGCTTCAGGATTGGCGGGGTCGGCGATGGTTTCGCCGATGTTGATTTCTTTGATCCCGGCGATCGCCACAATGTCGCCCGCTCCCGCTTCCTCAATCTCGATGCGCTTGAGCCCCTGGAAGCCGAACAGCTTCTCAATACGAGCACTTTTGTTATTCCCCTCGCGATTAATAACCGTCACCGGCTGGCCTTGACGAATTTTGCCCCGATTGACACGGCCAATCGCGATTCGGCCCAAGTACTCGTTATAATCCATCAAGGTCACCAAAAATTGCAACGGTTGTTCGGGATCTTCCGTCGG
>JAJFMO010000215.1:0-4484 GCA_020697475.1 Paenibacillaceae bacterium
AGATCGCCTTGGTCGACAACAGCGATCTGGAATATGTCCCCTACTCCCAAGGACGATGGGATGCGCCCGAAGAAAATGCCATACGCCGTCGGAAAGGCGATCCCACCCAAAACACGTCGATCGGCGAGATGCCCCACGCGAAACGGTTTCACCTCAAAGCAGGGGATGCGGTCGCCTTCAGCCAGTACGGGCTGCATCGGGGCAACTACTACAAAGACAGACCGCGAAGAACGCTCATGATCAACTATTCGTCCATGGCCTATTTTCTTGCGGAGAATAACAACTTTAAAAACGATTTGGCCAACCGCCTTTTGTTGGATCAAACGTGGTGCTTGAATGAAGGCTACTTGGACGGCCTGTCGCCAAGGGCCAAAGTCTATTGGCAACAATTCATCGACGCATTCAAAGATTATTGGGTTCAGCCAGCAAAGTAAAGGGGGATGCGCATGAAGATTGAGTCGGTAGACGTGTATGTCTGCAAATTCAACCGGCATTACAAAATCAGGGGAGTACAAGAGGCGCCAGGTCTGATTGAACCTACCGATTACTATTTCGAGCCTCACTGGTGTCAGATCTATAGCCGGAAGATGGAAACTTGCCTGATCAAACTTACAACCGATAACGGCTTGACAGGTTGGGGCGAAGCGCAGGCGCCGGTTCTTCCGGGAATCGCCGGATCGATCATCCACGAGTTGCTAGGGCCGTTTCTATTGGGCAGAGACCCCTTGCAACATGAAGTCATCTACCATCAAATGTTTCACATGATGGAAGTTCGCGGGCATGGCAACAGTTTCTTTCACGACGCCATCGCCGCCATCGACATTGCCTTGTGGGACTTGAAGGGAAAGCACTACAACGCTCCTATTTCCGAGCTTCTGGGAGGACCGTTCACTCTGGAGCTTCCAGCCTATGTCTCCGGGTTAAGACAACCCACACTGGAGGATCAAGCGAACGCAGCGAAGGAATACGTAAGCCAAGGATTTCAGGGCATTAAACTGCTGTTGGGACATGGCCTGGATCGGGATGTGCAGATCGTCGAGACGATCCGGAAAGCCATAGGGATGCAAGCGGAACTATATGTCGACCTGTTGTGGAAATATTCGCTTGCCGAGATCATCCGGCTGGAACAAGAACTGGCCCCTCTGAACGTGGGATTCATGGAGGCGCCGATGTCCCCCAACGATCTCCCCTCCCACCGGACACTGGCGCAAAGAACGAAGATCCCGATTGCTCTGGGAGAACCGTTCCGAACCGTGCACGAAATGGCGCCTTGGATCGAGTCCCGGGCCGCGCATGTTATCCAGCCCGATGTTGCGCGCTGCGGCATCACCTCCCTCATGCGAATCGCCGAATTGGCGAGGACCCATTACATGAAAGTCGCTCCGCACTCCGGGATTGGTTCCTGCATCGGTATGGCGGCAACGCTGCAGGTGTCGGCTTCCATGCCCCATTTTCTCATACAGGAATTCCAGTTGGACATGTTTGACGAACATCGGAAGATGATGGAAGAACCGTTGCAAATCGCGAATGGCAAGTTCGTTGTTCCACAATCGCCAGGCTTGGGCATTCGAGTGAAAGAAAGCTACATCGCCGAGAATGCGGCAAGTCATTGGAGTATCAGATCCAACAAATGATGAAGGGATGAATGAAATGAGCAAGATGCGTTGGTTTTGTATGATCGTATCGGTCGCCGTATTGGTCGGTGTTTTGTTAAGCGGTTGCAGCGGTTCGAAGGGAGCCCAGACTCCGGAACAGCAGCCTTCGGAACAGCAGCCTCCTGCGCAACAAGCGACAGCCGAGAAACCACATGATCCTGTCAAAATTGTCTTCTGGGACATCTTCGCGGCCGATACAGACCAGTATCTCCAGGATACGTTCGCCGTACCGGTAAAGAAGAAATATCCGTACATTGATATGCAGATTATCAAGAACAGTAAAGATACGACCTTGGATAAACTGATTTCGGAAGGAAATACCCCGGATCTTCTAACTTACCAGGTTCGGACGATGACGGAACTGAATGAGTACAATTTGTTTTACGATATCACCGATTTGGCAAAGAAAAACAAGGTGGATCTCAATCGGTTCGATGCGTCCACATTAGACATCATTAAAGCTTCCAACGATAAGAACCAGCTTGTGGCTCTGCCGTATAAAGCGGGCGGGATGGCGCTTTTCTATAACATAGACATATTCGACAAATTCGGGGTGCCTTATCCGAAGGACGGCATGACCTGGGATCAAGTGCTAGATACGACGAAGAAAGTGGCCCGTTCAGCAGACGGGGTCGACTATGTCGGTTTCAATCCTGGTTTTACGGCAGTGGCGTCTTCGCTTACAGCCACGATTATTGACGCCAAGACAGGCAAAGCCAATTTATCCACCCCGGAATGGAAACAAAGTTATAACTTGTACAACCAGATCATCTCGATACCGGGGAATCGGATGCCGAGCCTTGCCCCAAGCGGTTTGGCTGACTTCAGAATGAAGAAAAACCTGGCGATGAGTATTGATCAAAATATCATACTGCAACTAAAAGAAGTGCCTGACCTCAACTGGGATATGGCCACAATGCCCGTCTATCCGGGGAAACCGATTATCGGTACCGCTTCAGCCGTAGGATTATTCGTCACATCAACCAGCAAGAACAAGGAAGCGGCGTTCGACGTGATTGAAACCGTGACCTCCAACGACAGACAAATTGCCTTATCGAAAGATTGCGGGTATCCCAGTGTCAATACACCCGAGGTTATGAACAGCTTTTGCGCCAACGACAGTTTTCTGAAATCCAAAAACTTGCAGGCGATTCTCAAATTCAAGCCTGATTGGCCGAAAAATCCGACAATATATGATTCCGCCGCCAACGCGATCGTGTCTCAGCATTCCTTAGAACTTTTTAGCGGCAAAGACATCAATACCGTAACCCGAGAAACGGAGGAAGAAATCGACAAGAAGGTGGCGGAGCTTAAGGCGGCGAAATAACGTTTGCGAAAAGTTTGAACCCTGAAGTTTGCCGGTTTCGTGCCACAGATGGTTCGAATTACTGTAAATTTCAGGGTCTTTTATTTTTCTGCGATAAAATCTTCATCGAGGGGGAAAGCGGTTACGCAGTGGAAGGAGGTGTGCACATGAACTCGTTATCCAGTTCGCTATTATTGGAGAATGTGCGACTAAGGGAATAACTTGATTGCATGCCGCAAAACTTTGAAAGTTCAAACCATGATAAAGAAAGGAATGATTACTTATGAAAAAGAAGTTGCGAATGTCCGTTTTATTCATAACCATGCTTTCTTTAATTCTCTTAACGTCGTATTTCGGAAACGAGCGCGTCGCCAAAGCAACGGGACCGTATTTGACTGTGAACGTGATGGATTTGTATGACTCCGGCTATATCGTTCAACTTCCGAATGGGAAGGTCATGGTCGTGGACGGGGGGACAAGCGATGAACGCCAAAATTTCTACGACCGTCTTGACGGGCTCGGCATTACGCATATTGATTATTTGGTCGGCACTCATCAGCATGGCGATCATATTGGAAACTTCACAGCACTCATCAATAATTCCAATTACACGATCGGCGAAGTCGATTTTCCGGATAACTCGCCATGCAATAATGCCGATTGTACAGGAATGATGAGTGCGGCGAGCGCACACAGCGTTCCTGTACACCGTTACAATGCGGGCGGCAGAATCTTCGCGACAACCACGGTGAACGGGTTGGATTTGTCTACCTTCGTTTTCTCACCTACAATCAATGCCGACTACAGCAACGATTATACTGGAGCGGCATTAACGAATGCTTACTCGATGGTATTCAACGTTAAATATGGCGGCGAAGCCATTCTTTTTACCGGTGATGCGATGCCTGCACCCCAGATCGACATGAAGAATAATTATCCGAATGCAGTCGAACAGATCATAACCGCTCCGCATCATGGATATAACGGTTCGATTGACGATGCCTTTCTGGATTATGTGGAAGGCAAAGGCACGGATAAGATCGTGATTGAAGATGGTAAAGACTGCGGTACCGCAGTGGATTTCAAATATCGGTTGCAGACGAGAGGCACGGACGCATACTGGAGTACCGGTCAAAAACATGATTTCAGTTTCCAAACGGATGGCACTTCATGGACATCCAGTACATCCGCCGAATGGGCGCCGGGAAATGCGTTAGTTGCGCCTGCATACCCTGGTGTTTGCAGCGATAAGCTCTCCGGCTTCTGGAAGTTTGACGAGACAAGCGGCACGACAGCCGCAGATTCTTCCGGCAACGGCCATAACGGCACCTTGCACGCCGGCGCGTCATGGACCTCCTCCGGCTATACCGACGGAGCGCTTCATGTGAACGGGACGTCGACCGGCTATGTTGACCTGCCGTTCGTCGTGAATCCGGGCAGCACGCCGCTCACCGCAGCTGCTATGGTGAAGCTGGATACGGCTACCGCCACGAATCAATATATTTTACGGCAGAACGGAACCA
>JAJFMO010000215.1:4512-11119 GCA_020697475.1 Paenibacillaceae bacterium
TCCGTGAATCCGGCGGGCATTTGAGAACATTTATCGGCGGTACGGCGACCACCTCTACCGCGACGATTCCGACGGGCACTTGGACGCATGTGGCGGTGGTGTACGACGGTACACACGTTCAGTTGTACGTGAACGGCCAACCCAACGGATCTCCCACGACCCAAACCGGGGAATCCAATACCAGCGGCATGTATGTGGGCATAGATTCGGGCTTGAACAATGAATGGAACGGCGAGATCGACGATCTCGTTATCTATGGCGAGGCGCTCGGCCCCGGTGAGGTAAACCAACTTTACACAAGGGCAAGTTACGGGCAGTGAACCAGGAATGTCTCCTCCAGTTCCTCATACTTGATTAGTAATAATTAGAAGCGCCTCCCCTGTGAATTGTGCCGGGAGGCGCTTCATCAATACTTGTGGAAAAATTCTCAGTTTGGTTGGTGCTCCCTCCGTGTGTTGTCCAGTCAAGTTAAAATTCATTAAACACTTTAACAGCTCTACCTGTACGGATCGATTCCCATGCCGCCGCGCTGACAGCCGTACACTTGGCTCCCTCAATTTCATTAATCGTAGGTTTTGTATTATTCAGAATACTGGCTTCCATCTCTCTGACGTACCGTAACGCCGATGCGGTATGTCCGCTGTATTCTTTGCCGTCGAAGTCAATCATCTCCTCTTCCCCGGGCAATTTGAAGTCGTGGACAACTCCGTCTTCTTCGTACCGGACATAGGAACCAACCAGGGTACCTTTCTCCCCGCAGATGGCAAATCCGCCCAAACCTCCGCTGCCTTTGGGTGGATGGATAATACCTTGCACATTCAATACGCGAGCGATGACACCGTTCTTGAATTTCAGGTTCAGCATAAAATTGATTTCTTTATCGTGCGGGTATCGCGGATCGCAAGAAGTCGTCCCCAGCGCAGAAACCTCATCCACATCACCGAAAAACCAGCGCAGTTGATCGATGGGATGGCAGGCTCCGCCGTACAAGAAATCTTTCGGGTGTTGAAACCTCCAAGGCGAGCGATCGAACACACTTCTCATATCGTGAACATAGGCAGCTTGCGCCAATAGTGGTTTGCCCAGTTTGCCCGTATCATAAAACTTTTTGGCTTCGACATTATTGCCTTCATATCTGCGGGTTTGACCGACGAGCAACTTGCGATCATACTTCTGAACCAACCGAACCGTCTCCTTCGCTTCTTCGAGGCTGACGACCATCGGTTTCGTCACAATCACATGCTTGCCGGCTTCCAGCGAATCTTTGATCATTTCGAAATGCAGATGATCAGGGGTAAAGATGCCGATAATATGCAAGTCATCCCGTTTCAGCAAATCCTTGTAATTGTCGGTGGTGTAAGCAATCCCGAATTCTTCTTTCACATCTTCCCGGGTTGTTGAAATGCCGTTTCTGGTTGCAGGATCTTTATCGCAGAGCGCCCGCACCTCGGTTTGAAACGACGATTCCCTATTGATATACAGCATATTTCGTCCCATGCCCAATCCAATGACGCCCATACCCAGCTTTTTCATCGATTCCTCTCCATTCTGTAGTGTTTGATTCAGACGGAACTTGGAAACGTTGCCACATGCGGTTAAAAATCCGACTTGCATCATGCATGATATTCTGATCATACTAACCAACTCAATACCTGTCAATGTCCGCTTGGATTCTGCGAATCTTGATCGCAATTTACCCTTGCCTAAATGCATCCTGCATGATATGGTCGTATAGTTGCAGATCTTATTCATGGTTTGCGGATTCCACCTCACTAACGCATTCATCGATCGGAGGACTTATGAGTATCGAACATTACATCTTGCTCGCCATCGTCATCTTCGCCGCGTCTATGCTGCAATCGAGCACCGGATTCGGATTTTCCATTATGTCCACACCGTTTCTGCTGCTGCTGTTTGATGCCCACTCGGCGATTAAAATCAACATCGTGCTGTCATTGTTCGTGTCCGTGCTAATGATCTATTCGTTGCGCAAGGAGATCGATTGGGGCTTGTTTCGCCGTGTCACTTGGGGGAGCTTAATCGGCATCCCGTTCGGGCTGGCCATCTTCCTCTTCATGGATGTGTTTGCGCTAAAACTTGTTATCAGTGTTCTCATCCTGTTGTGCACTTTCCTGCTGCTGTGCAAGTTCCGTTTCCGCCCGACGAACGGCCGCGACGCTTCGGCTGGCAGCGTGTCCGGCTTCCTGACCGCCAGCATCGGCTTGCCCGGACCGCCACTGCTTATTTACTTCGCCGGCGTCGAGATGGAGAAGGCGCGCCAGCGCAGCACGACGCTCGCCTTCTACGTCATCGTCTATCCTGTCAGCCTTATCCTGCAAAGCATCTTCAACCATTGGAGTATGGCCGACTTGCACGCGGTGGCGATCTCGTTGCCGATCTCGCTAGCCGGCATCTTGTTCGGCCATTGGGTCTACCGCTACATCAACCAGAAGCTGTTTCGCGCACTGTCGTACATCATCCTGTTCTGCTCCGGCGCGTACCTGCTGTATTCCACGTTGAGCTGAAACCTAGACTTGGAGTTGGAGTGCCGGACTCGAATGCGTTCCTTAGCTGCAATAAGAAATAACTGTATTTCATGCTATTAATTCGGGCTATCTTCGATGATGCTGAAAAATAAATGGATTCCATGCAACTATAATTCCAATTTCTTGTTGTTTTTTATAATTTCACACTAAATAAGTACATGATATCCATTTATTTACGGTGACTACTTGTATTTGCCTGTAAATAGTTACAGGAAATCCAGTTAGTCTATAAAGCGTTAGCAGCCCAAAACAATCAGCCCTACTCCCGCAACCCCCACGCCTCCCGCAAGAATTGCGCCGTCTCCCCCGGCTGCAGCGGATCTTCCGGATGCCGGAAAATACAACGCCTCCCCAATTCGTCCATCCGTTGCTTCAGCTTATACCCGTGGATCGGATGATGGACGACGATCCCCTTCGGCGTATCCGCAGCAAGCGGAACCGGTGTAAAGCGATGCGGTACAGTGAAGAACGTCAGCACCGGAGGAGCGTCGGGCCCGACGTAGCCCAGTGTATGCGATTGCCGGGCAAGCTCGCGAAAGCGCGGTGTCTCCAACTCTTCCTTGGAAGCCGCGCCAAAGAAGAGCAGAATATTCGACTGCATGTCGTGATCTTCCTGTATCGTGCGGAAAAATGCGGGATCCTTGGACACTTGCCCGTTGAACGTCACGACCGCGCTGACCGCTGTGGAGATTCGCCGAATCGGGTCCGCGCTGTCCGGTTCCGACCGATCCCCCTGCATCGCATTCCACAGTGCAATGTTTGCCCCTGCCGATCCTCCCGAAGACGCGAATCGCGTTGGGTCGAGATTCCATTCCTTCGCCTTGCTTCTGACCGTCTGAATGACTCTGGCTCCATCGTCCATCGGGGCAGGGAACGGCACCTCCGTAATAAACCGGTAATTGGCGGAAACAACGGAGAACCCGGCATCCAGCCATTCTTTCAACAAATAAGCCGAATTCGTCCGAATAACCGACTTGTCCCCATGCACAAACCCGCCCCCATGAAAAAAGATGACGACAGGAGTCGGACGATCCGTTTCTGCCTGATATAAGTCCAGCTTCTGCCTCGAATGATCGCCGTAGCTGTAATCCGCAATGGTCAATGGATAATCTTGATTCAACCTCTTCCTCTCCTTCGTAATAATGATAGATCCCGGCAACCCAGCGGTCGTAACGTTACTGGAGCGTCTCAGAGCACAATATAGTTGACTTTGCGTGCCAGATTCACTCCAAGGAGTGCTTGTGACCGCCAGACCAAGCAAAAAGAACCGGCGCCCTCAGGCAGCCAGTCCTTTCCCATCCCTTCCATTCAACCGACCTACTTCTTCTCCTTGAACATCTCGCTGATCGCGCCAACCGCGCCCAGCGTCTCGATCGCATTCGTCGGGATGAACACTTTGTTGGCCGGCCCCTTCGCCACTTCCGTCAGCGCCTCGAACGACTTATACGCCAACACTTGCTCATCCAGCCCAGCCGCCTTCAGCATCTCCACCCGAAACTTCTCGGCTTCGGCCACCGCCTGAATCGCCTTCGCCTGGCCCATCGCCTCCAGCTCCTGCGCCTGGCGCAAGCCTTCGGCTTGGCGAATGCGCGCTTCTTTGTCGCCCTCGGCCTTCAAAATCTTGCTCTGCTTATCGCCTTCTGCGCGCAAAATCATATCCTGCTTGGCCGCTTCGGCCTCCAGCACGATAGCGCGCTTGCTGCGCTCCGCCTTCATCTGCTTATCCATCGCGTCTTGAATGTCGGACGGCGGCTTGATATCGATCACTTCCACCCGCTCGATCCGCACACCCCACTTCTCCGTCGCCTCATCGAGCGCCACACGGATCTCGGTGGAAATTTTCTCCCGCCCGGACAGCGTCTCGTCCAGCTCCAGCTTGCCGATGATCTGCCGCATCGTAGCGGTCGAAATGTTGCGCACCCCGTAGACGTAATCGGAAATTCCGTACGTCGCCTGCTCCGGCCCCACCACTTGGTAGAAAATAATCGTGTCGATCTGCACCTGCACGTTATCCTTCGTAATTACCGTCTGCGGCGGGACGTTCGCTTGCTGAATCCGCAAATCGTGATATACCCTGATCTGGTCAATAACAGGAATAACAATGTTCAAGCCCGGCGTCAGCAACCGGTTGAATTTTCCAAGCCGCTCCATGACGCCGACCCGTTGCTGCGGCACAATCTTAATCGTCAGCGCAGCAATAATAACGACAAGCACAACAATAATAATCGGCAAAGTCCACATACTTATTCTCCTCCCCATCGTTCAACGTGTACTACGGTACTGCTGCGGCGCACGACCTTCACCGATTCCCCCTTGGCGATCGGCTCATCTCCGGTCGCACTCCACGATTCGGTGCCGACCTTCACGATACCCATCGTCTCGGGAGTGATAGCTTCCATCACTTCACCGCGCTTGCCGACCAATTCGTCGATCGCATCCTTAAATCCTCGAGATTGCCTGACCTTGCGGGTCAACGGCCGGGTAAATACAGTCAGTGCAATCGTCACCACCCCGCCGACAATCACTTGCACCAGCAGTGAATCCGGGACGATCCACGCCGTCAATGCAGCCGCAAGGGCTCCGACTCCCAACCATAACAAATAAAAAGTAAACGAAGCCATCTCTGCAATAATCAAAATAATTCCGACAACGACCCACCAAATCCACATCTCCATGCTCCTCACCCCTCACATGGCTATTCGGTTGACCTTATTCTCTACGTATTCAAGCAGAAAAAGATTCATAACGCCGGATGCAAAATTTGGCCCGCAACCGGTTAGCGCTCCACATGCTTAACCTGATGAAGAATCGCATCCACTTCGTCCCGCGTCGGAATGCCTTCCCAATCCCCTTCATATTGGATGACGAGCGATCCAAGCAAATTGCCGAGCCTGGCTGACTCGACATTCGATAACCCCTCAACCACCCCGCTGATAAATCCTGCGCAGAAGGCATCGCCCGCTCCGACAGGATCGACGATCTTGTCCACCTTGTAGAATGGCACCTCCGTCACCCAACCGTCCTCCACGACCAGCGTCGTCTCGCCCCTGCCCTTGACAATGGATACCGCCGCCAACCGCCCAAGCCGCTCAATAATTTCCGCGTAATCCTCCGTCTCATACAGAAGCACAAGCTCGTCCCATCCCGGCAAAAAATAATCCGCTTCCCCAGCCAGATCGAGCAACACTTGGCGAGCTTCCTCAATACTCCACAGCTTCAGCCGCAAATTCGGGTCGAAACACACTTTCACCCCGGCCTTCTTCGCCATGCGGATCGCCGCCAGCACCGTCTCCTTGCACGATTCGCTCAATGCCGGAGTGATGCCCGTCACATGCAGCACACGGGCCCCGCCGATGTACGCCTCGTCCAGATGCTCCGGCTTCATCGCACTCGCCGCCGAGTTCCGGCGGTAATAATAGACCGAGCTGCGGCCGGACACGACCTCGCGGATCATCAAGCCGGTCGGCGCTTCCGCCGTCAGCTCGGCGCGCGAGACGTCGACGCCTTCGCCGCGGATGCGCTTGAAGATCATGCGCCCGAGCGGATCGCGTCCGAGCCTCCCGCACCAGCCGACGCTCACTCCCATGCGAGCAAGCCCGATCGCCACATTGCTCTCCGCGCCGCCGAACAACAGCGACATATGTGGAGTATACTCCACCCCTTTGGGACTCGTCGGCATCAAGCTGCCCATCGTCTCTCCGAACGTGACGACTTCCGGCGACTCGCGCCGCTCTATTTGTCCGCTGACCATTGCAAGTTCCTCCCACCAAGAAAGCTGCTTAACCTGTTGTCAACAGTATATCGAATTCACTTAACCATGTAAAAGACCGTCCCGCACAAGCGGAACGGTCTGACACGGATCTCTCCACGTTATCGTTGATGTGCGTTTGTAGGGTTCTTAGATCCCGAATCCCCAACCGGTCAGTACGATCACCAACAAAATATACAATACCAGGATGACGGCCGTCGAAGTGCCAATCGGATTAATTCCACAGCTCATGGTTTTACACCTCCCATATGCTTGTTGCCTGCAGTTCCAGCCGTCTTGGCTTCCGAACTAC
>JAJFMO010000216.1 GCA_020697475.1 Paenibacillaceae bacterium
AAGAAGCGGAAAGGACGATACGGGATGCCGAAATTTGCCTGGACTATGCTCATTCTCGTGCTGGTTATCGGGTTAAGCATCTGCTACGGGGTGGACTTGGCGACGAAGGGCTTACGAAACGCCGGGGTTCAGGCTGTAACGGCGACCGCCTATCCGTATGACCCGTATGTTTCCGGTACTCGCCAATCGGTTCCGCCGGCAGCCGCCGCATCTCCGTGGTTTGCGCGAAGCCGGCACGAGCCCAGCAAACCTGTTCCGCCGCCGATGACGTATGTGGACGAGGACTCCACGATCAATCATTTTGCCAATAAGACAGGAGATTTGCTGCAAATTTTCGCCTATTACGGTGTGCGGGGGCTCACCTCACTGTTCGACACACTGATGAAGTGAACTTGGAGCGTGCGTGATTATGGCGGGATAAACACTGCGAAAACAGTGCGATAATGCGGCGGTTGCTTTTTGAAAATGCCCATGGTAAACTGTACAAAGTTGTGTTATCCATACCTTGAATTGAAGGACGTAACGGAATCGATCGAGGTATTCAGGCACGGTTTTGTCAGGAGGTGAACGTATGCCGAATATTAAATCAGCAATCAAGAGGGTCAAGACCAGTGAAAAGCGCCGTCTGCGCAACGCTTCCCAGAAATCTTCCCTGCGCACCGCAGTGAAAACTTTCGAGAAGGCTGCAGCAGGTACCGATAAAGATGCAGCTCAAGAAGCATTGAGATTTGCAGCCAGGAAGCTTGACAAGGCGGTCACGAAAGGCTTGATTCACAAGAACGCCGCCGCCCGCAAGAAGTCCCGACTGGCCAAGCGGTTGAACGCTCTGTCCGCAGAAGCTTAATTGGGCTAAACCCGAATAATGTGAATGCGAAGTCCATGCAGGTGGAAGTTGATCCCCTGTCATGGGCTTTTTTGCAGCCAACTCCGAAATACACTAAAAGCTGCATATCTACAGTTTTTTTCTTCGATTATTTGTTCCTGGAGCCAAATGCCTGCAATTCTGCATTAATTTCTATTAATTTGCTGCCAATTGCCCACTCGGTGCTCAAAAAAACTGCAGTTTTGCAGGCATTTCCATAATTCCCCCGAGAAGTTATGGAAATGCCTGCACATTTGCAGTTTTTTCTTCGTTGGTTCCCTTTTACTCATTTTCGAATTGGATCCGAGCAGGCAGCGTCTCATTTTCCAACCGAGTTCTCCGGGTTATCCCCGCATCTTCAACAGGAACATCTCCAGAGCGAACAGCTTGTCGATAGCTCCGGTCTTCATCTGGAAGTCCAACTCCGCCAACTGTCCGATCACGTCGCATAGCTGCTTCAGCTCATATTTTCGCGCTTGCTCCAGCGCCAGTTTGGCGGCATAGGGGTGAATTCCCGCGAGCGGTGCGATCTGAGCTGGGGAATGGCCTTGGCGCGACAACTCTTTCACCTGCAGAATAATGCGGAATTGCCGGGCGAGCAAAAATAAAATTTTGATCGGCTCTTCCTTCTGCTTGATCAAATCTTGCAAGATGGCGTACGCCCGGTCGAGCCGGCGGTTTACCGCCTCCTCGACGAGCAGAAACACGTTCTGTTCGGCGTCGCGTGCTACCAGACTCTCCACCTGATCGAGGCTGACTTCGCCGCCGGGTCCGGCAAACAGCGATAGCTTCTCCAGCTCCACGGACAAGCTCTGAAGCTTCGCGCCTGTATTCAGAATCAGCCGATCGACCGCACCGGGCAGGAATCGAAATTTCAGCTCGGCAGCCTTGCGTTCCACCCAGCGTACCATCTCCGTCTCATTGGGGACGGCAAACTCGACGGTCGCTTGCTGTTCTTTCAACAGCTTGACCAGCTTCTTCCGTTCGTCCAACTTGTCCGCATCGACGATCAGCACCAGTACGGTATCCTCGTAAGGGGACTGAATATATTGTTGCAACAGATCGGTCTTATGCTCAACTTTGCCGGAATCTTTCGCCCCGGTCAGGAAGATCGCGTTTCGGGCGATGACGATTTTACGATTGGCTAAAAATGGCGGTGTGCCCGCATCCTCCAACACGGCTGCCAGCGGTGTTTCCGCCAAGTCGAACTTGCTGACGGCGAAGTCGCGGTATTCGGGCTCGATCGTTTTCGCGATTAAGTAGGAAATGAATTCTTCGCGGAAATAGTGCTCCGCCCCGTAGCATATGTACACAGGCAGCGCTTTGCCGCCGGCTATCTGTTTGGCCGCTGTTTTGTAGTCCAATGCTCGTCCCTCCCATTCACTTCATCTTACCACACGAACCGGGGACGGCGTCAAAAAGCAAAGAAAAAGGATGCTCAATGAGTATCCTTTTTCCTTTATATCATCTGAAACTGTGCATTTTATTTATTGACCTGCTAATCCAACGTCTCGTTCCCGCGAAAATTCGTTTCCGTCTGCCGCAGCTCCGCTTCGTCCTTGGCCAAATCAGCTTCCGCTTGCTCGACCGGCGCCTGGTTAAAACTCAACTTTGCATCGGCAACCGCATTCTGTGCTCGCTCAATGGAATTGTGCGCTTGCTGGATTGTTTGCTGCGTGGGATGGGACTCAGCCTGCGTAACGGCATGATGAGCCTTCCCAACCGAGTCTTGCGCTTGCGAGATCGGATTTTGCGATTGCAGGCTGGAATCGTTCAAATTTGCCATTGTATCTCCTCCATTCACATAAGGCGCTCCTTGGCACGTGATTAGCATGGCAAAGTTATGATTTTTTATGCAAATACAAACGTGTATTGTCCCCGAAGATGTGTTTTAGCCATCTTGGCGTCATCATGTGTGCTGAAGTAAAAGTGGCGGAGGAGTTAGTTGCGATAACCAAAAAGCGCCGAAATCTCGGAGGATTATCGGCGCCCATATACGAGGTTCTAATGTTTTTGGCTTGTTTCGGTCTGATTGGCGACTGAAATGACGAACAATTTGGCCCCGGTTGCGAGCTGAACCTCGTAGGTCAATTCGCTGTCCCCATTCCAGCTAAGCAAAGTGATCCGGGCGTCTTTCTGCCATTGCATGAACGACGTGTACACTGTTTTGCCGTCGGCGGTTTGCTTGATCACGACGCGGCTGTTGTCCACGACTGCCTCCAGAGTGCCGCCGGGCGACTTGAGCTCGGTGGCCGGGGAGGTGGATTCGGCGGTAGCCGTCGAGGTGGCGATGCTTGCGCTCGCGGATGGAGTCGGGGCGGTTGCGCCCGGCGCAGAATCCGCGCTCGGCACGGCCGCCGAGGCGGCGAAGCCTGCCGATCCGCCGGCGCTGCCGCCGGTGGCAGTCGCCCCGGAGGGGGCGTTGCCGGTGGCGGAGCCGCCCGATGCGATGGCGTCTGAGCCGGAGTCTCCGGCGGCATTGGTGCCGGCGCTCGGGGCCGCTGCGGATTTAGCAGCGGTGCCTGAAGTGACGCCGGTTGAGCCATCCGCTGCCGCAGACGGGACGGCGAACGCCATCGGCGCATTCGAGAGCGGCGGCTCCGAGGCCGCGGCCGACAGTAGCGATTGCGGCGGCGGCCACGCTTGCGGCGGGGCTGCCTGCTCCGCGCCTTGTATGTTGCCCGCCGGTGTCCCCGGCTGGGCTGCACTGCCTGCGCCTGGCGACTCGTTCGTCGCCTGGCTCGACGGCGCCGGCGCCGATTCCGTCGCAGCGGCGGTTCCGCCCTGCGCCGTATCCGTCGGCGCGCCATAATGATCTTGAACATGAAGCACCGTCATGTTCGATGCCTCTCCCGAGCCGCTCCCTGCGGCCGGCTCGGCCTTCTGCTTGGCTGCCGGCGAAGCGGCAGCCACTGCCTGCGGCGGCGTTGCGCCGCTGCTGACGCTCGCGGTCGCCGCATCGCTCATGCCGCGCGCCCCAGGCTGCGCAGGCTCAGCGTCCTGCGCCGCCGCGGCCGGCGCCTGCGGCACAGCCGCCAGCGCGCTCGCTTGCGTCGGCGCAGTCGCCGCGGCTCCGCCGCCCGCAGCCGCATTCGCGCCGCCGCTTGCCGCGCTTTGCGCCGCCGAATCGGCGGCTTGCGACGATGCCGCGCGCTTCGCCTCCGGCGAGGCGGCGCGATCCGCCAGCGGCGCGGCGCTCTCAGCCGCCGATTTCATCAGCAGCTCATCGGCATGTTTCACATTCGGTTGTTGATTCGTTATGAACACACCGAGCACGAGCCCCGCCGCGACCACGCCGCCGACCCAGCCCCACGACAGCTTGGAAAATCGGCGTTTACGAGCGACCGCTTCCGGAATAACCGTCCCGAGATGAGCAGCCAACACTCCCGGCTCGCTTGCGGCTCCTTCTTCCTTGTGAATCAACTCCAGCTGCTCAAGCTGAGGCAAGATCGAATCGACGATGCTAAAAGGCGGCTTAACCTTCGGCAATGCTTCCAAATCCCGCGAAAGTCGTTGCAATCGAACGTACATGGCGGCGCAGTCGGAACAGTGCAGCAAATGCTGTTGCATCGTATTATTTTCTTCTGCCTTCAAATCGTTGTCCAGACTGCGTTGCATCAGTTCCATCACCTCTTGGCAATTCATCCCCGCACACCGCCTTTCTGATAATCCTGAAGTAAAGATTGCAATTGCTTCCTGGCGCGGAACAAATAAGACTTGACCGTATTCAATGGCAAATCGAGAGACTCGGCAATTTCGTTATAGGAAAAATCTTGCAAATACCGCAACACAACAACCGTCTTATGGTGTTCCGGCAATTGATCGATCGCCTCGCGGATATCTTGCGCAACAAAGCCGGACAGCGCTTTGTCCTCCACGTTGTCATGGGCGGTAAACACCATCTCGTGCTCCTCGATGGACACCGAGGGCTTGTGCCGGCGGAATTTGTCGATGCATACGTTCGTGACGATCCGTTGAACCCATGTTTTGAAAAGCGCCTTCTCCTCATACAATCCAATCTTCGAATAAATGCGGATCAACGCGTCCTGGGAAGCGTCCATCGCATCCTGTTCGTTGCCCAGAATATAGTAAGCAGTGCGGTATACGTGGGTTTCAATTTCCCGCAACAACGTCATCAACGCTTCGCGGTCGCCGGATTGTGCTGCTCTGATCAATTCAGGCGCAATCACCGGAAACCTCCTCTCCTGCATCCTTATTAACGGACGCACGTTTCACTAGGTTGCATGTTTGCGAAAAATTAATTGATAGAATTTCATTAAGCATATCAAATAATTGGAGATTGGTATACCGTTGGATATAGATGGGAAGCATTACCGATCGTCTGCCGTTTTCACCGTCAACCGCCCGCCAGCCGTACCGAACACGATTTCCCCCATCCGATCGGTGCGAAAAATATCGCTCCCGCTTGACTCCAGGCGAGAAATCACCCCGGCGTTGGGATGGCCGTAAACGTTCTTCTCACCGACGGAGATCACCGCCATCTTGGGTTGCCAGTAGTCCAGCCAGGCTTGTGAGGTCGACGTTTTGCTGCCGTGGTGCGCCACTTTCAATACGTCGATTCCCGTTTCAAGTTCCGACTTATTTACCCCCTCCGCCCCCTGAAGCAGGATGGACTGCTCGGACAACCCCTCCATATCCCCTGTCAGCAGAAAATGAACCCCCTCCATCGTCAACAAACTGACGACAGAATCGTTGTTTTGTTTGTTCACGAACATCAGCTGCTTATGGTTCTCCGGGCGAGGGTACAAAATATCCAGCCGCGTGAGGTCGTCAACGTCCAATCGCATCCCAGCCAAAGCCGACTGCATGGGTACTCCCCGTTCCAGCAACGTCCCGAACAGATTGAACACCTCATCGCTCGCCTTCACCTCGCCGTTGAACAAAAAACGCTTGATCGGAATTTGCTCAGCCACCGCTTGCAAACCGCCGTAATGATCCGCGTCGTCATGGGTCAAAATAACATAATCCAGCCGCTGCACCCCGCGCTTCTTCAGCAGCGGTACGAGCAGCTTGCGCCCGATTTCGTAAGGATCGCGTCGTTCCTTCCACTCTTCGCCGGACTTGCGAAAGGTGACCGTTCCCCCGCCGTCGATCAACACATGCTTGCCGGTCGGCGTCCGTACGAGAATCGAGTCCCCTTGGCCGACATCGAGCACATGCACGCTTCCCTCCGTCATCCATCGATCCGGCTGATAACCGTACAAGAGCAGCGCCGCCAATCCAGCAACCGCGCAGCAGACCGTCCAGGTGCGCCTCCGCGAAGCCGGGCGCAACGTCGCAGGCAAACCAAGCCCATCCACCCCTTTGCCATCTCCATGGGAACGCTGCGCCAACGCCCAACAAAGCCATGTAACCGCCAAGTAATAAGCCAGAATCCACCACATCGAAGGGGATGGCCAGATTGTTTGGAAGGCGTGCCACCCATTCATTTTTGCCACAATCAAGAAAACCAGCTTGTTCAACATCGTCGCCGGCCAGGCGACCCAACTGCCCGCAACCGCCCAGAAGGCGCCGACGATCAACGCCAGCGAACCGATCGGGATGACCAACGCGCTGACCGCCGGAACGATGATGAGATTTGCCGGCAACGACAGCAGCGAAAATTGGTTGAAATAATAAATCGACAGCGGAAAAGAAATCGCCTGTGACACGACGCCTACAGAGAGCAAGCTGTTCAACGCCCGCGAACGGAAAGGCAGCAG